>NZ_JBANBA010000092.1:0-39838 GCF_059803475.1 Bradyrhizobium sp. UFLA05-89
CATCCGGCGCAACCCTCGATAGGAGCTTGCCGCGGGGCGGGCCGCCCGTCACCTCAGAAGGCAAACATAGGGTCTAGTCGAGGCGATCCGAAATCTTGGCTTGGAGAAAGAGCCGCGCTTCTACCAGGCTTCGACGTCTGAGCTTTACGGCCTGGTTCAGGAAATCCTCCAGAAAGAGACCACGCCGTTTTATCCGCGCTCGCCCTATGGTGTGGCCAAGCTCTACGGCTATTGGATTACGGTGAACTACCGCGAAGCCTATGGCATGTTCGCAAGTAACGGCATTCTGTTCAATCACGAGAGCCCAATTCGCGGCGAGACTTTTGTCACCCGTAAGATCACCCGCGCCGTCGCCCGCATTGAGGTCGGTCTCGAGGAGACACTTTATCTCGGCAATCTCGAAGCCAAGCGCGACTGGGGGCATGCCCGCGACTACGTCGAAGGCATGCAGATGATCCTGCAGGCGGACAAGCCCGATGATTTCGTCCTCGCCACCGGCTAGACGCGGTCGGTGCGCGAGATGGTCGAGTTCGCATTCGCCGAGGTTGGGCGCAAGATCGCGTGGCACGGCAATGGTGTCGATGAGGTTGGCCTTGATGTAGCGAGTGGCAAGACGGTGGTCAGGATCGACCCGACCTATTTCCGCCCGACCGAGGTTGATCTTCTCATTGGCGATGCCACCAAGGCGCGCGAACAGCTCGGCTGGAAGCCGAAGCGCAGCTTTGCGCAGCTCGTGCAGGAGATGATGGCAACCGACCTAAACGACGCCAAGCGGGAGGCCGCCGGTGGCCGCCACACCGTTTGAGCCGAAGGGCAAGACGGTCTATGTCGCCGGCCATCGCGGCATGGTCGGGGCCGCGCTGATGCGCCGGCTTGCGCAGGAAGACGTGCGGCTCGTCACTTCGGAACGAAGCGAGGTCGATCTGCGCGACCAGGCCCAGGTGTTCGGCTGGTTCGCCAAGACGCGGCCCCAAGTTGTGTTCTTGGTTGCCGCCAAGGTCGGCGGCATCGTCGCAAATGATACACTGCGCGCCGAATTCATTTACGACAACATTGCCATTGCCGCGAATGTGATCCACGCGGCTCATCTCAATGAGGTCGAGAAGCTGATGTTCCTGGGGTCCTCCTGCATCTATCCAAAACTTGCTCCCCAGCCATTGCGCGAAGACATGGTGCTGTCCGGTCCGCTGGAGCCGACCAATGAGCCCTATGCGATCGCCAAGATCGCCGGCATCAAGATGGTGGAAGCCTATCGCAGTCAGTACGGAAGCGACTTCATCAGCGTGATGCCGAGCAACCTATACGGCGCCGGCGACAACTACCATCCCGAATATAGCCATGTTGTAGCAGCCCTGATCCGCCGCTTTCACGAGGCGAAGCTCTCAGGTGCAGCGAGCGTTGCCGTCTGGGGCACCGGCACGCCGCGGCGCGAGTTCCTCTATGTCGACGACATGGCGGATGCCTGCGTTCACCTCATGAAGACCTATTCGGCCGTAGAGCTGATCAATATCGGCACGGGCGAGGACGTCACCATCGCCGAGTTCGCCCGCGTCGTCGCCGACATCGTCGGGTATAGCGGCGCCATCACCTTCGACACTTCTCGCCCCGACGGTACGCCGCGCAAGTTGCTCGACGTCAGCAGGCTCGCAAAGCTGGGCTGGCGCGCGAAAAACGTCCCTGAGAGATGGCATCCAGCAGGCTTACCGCGCCTTCCTGACATCAGGCGAGGACTGACGAAGATACCAGGATTGAACTGAGCGCGCCCTACTACGCTCTTATTTTGATCAAGAAGTCACTGACCTGCCCCTGTAACGATGCGATATTTTTGCTCAGATCGGTTATCTTCCCAACCGCCTGGCCCGCCGATGAGCCAGAGGTGCGCGATGCATCATTCAGTTGGTAAATGTCTCGGGACGCATCGCGCATATCAGAACTGATGCTGGTGATACTTCTTGAGATGTCGTTCGTCACAATGGACTGCTCTTCTATGGCCGCCGATATGCTGCTCGAGATCTCCTGCACCTTGTCGACTATGTCAGCGATGTCCCCCATCGCCGCAGTTGCCAGTTCTGTCTTTTGTTGGATGGCGAGGATTTGAGTATCAACCTCGCTCGTCGCTTTTGCTGCCTGTGCGGCGAGATTCTTAACTTCCCCCGCCACGACTGCAAAACCTCGCCCCGCTTCGCCAGCGCGTGCTGCCTCGATGGTGGCGTTGAGGGCCAGCAAATTGGTTTGCGAGGCTATGCTCTCGATCATTTGGACGACGCTGCTGATCTTCGTCACCGACGCAACGAGCTCACTTAATGTAGCTTCAGCGCGCACGGTCTTATCGCGCGCAGTTTGCGAAATGCTCGCCGCGGTCGACACTTGTCGGCTGATTTCGGTAATCGAGGCCGAGAATTCCTGAGCAGCCGAAGACACGGCAGTGGAGTTTTCCTCCGTCTTTTTCACCATTCCTGTCATAGCTTCAGTGCGATGGTATACATCGTCCGTTGAAGCAGTAATTTCCGATGCAACCGCTTGCATGTCCTGCATTGAGCTCGCCACAACGTCGACGACCCGCGACACATCGCTATCAAATCTCCTTGCAAGACTCAGCCTCTCTTCGCGCATACGGACCAGGTCGGTTATGTCCTGCCAAACACACACGACTATCGGACGGCCGCTGAATTTCGATACGACAAGACTAATCCTGACCGGAACGGAGGTTTGATCTTTACGCCGAAGCCACCACTCGATTGCGACGTGGCCCGACCTCATCACAACCTCATTGGTCTCCTCGAACATCTGGGCAACCGTCTTGCCGTTCGGTTGAGGATCCAGAGAAAGCGTAGCGATATCCAATCCTCTCAGTTCTTCTGCATTGGAAAGCCCGAGCATGTGAGCTGCAGCATCATTGCCGAGCACGCAGCGGTCGGCGTCATAAATTGTAATACCATCTTTGATCGACTCGAACGCTTTGATCGCCATCGCTTCGTCCAAGGTCGCTGCTGCCGCCTCCCGTCTCGTCGACGTCATGAAGGAAAGGAGCAACATCAATCCGCCGAGAAGGAGTCCGGCCCAGAAGTGAAGTGAGAGCGCATCTGCATTAGCCGCAATTGTTGCTGCTGGGACGGATAATGCCAGGGCGAGATTTGATATCCGATTGTGCCACATAATTCCAACCGCCACTTGAATCCAACATAAGTGGGCGTATCGAATCTCAATTAAGATTTCCCTTGCGCACCATCCTATCGGTGGCGCACCTATACCTGCGTATAGCCGAGTATACCGGCGTATATGTGCAGTTGCTCGCGAGGAAAGCTTGGCGCGCAGTCCAAGATCTCGGCGACAGCATGCGAGCGCGATCTGGACCAGGCCGCTGTTGAGTGGTGATCAGTATCCAGTGCATGAAGAAATCCGCTGATCTGGACAATCTTCGATGGAGACCGGGGCACCAAGTCGAAGTCAGCCCCGGGACCGTACCTAAGTCTATGGCTTGACGCGCACCATGGGACGAAGCGAAGGGCCTGCAGCGGCCGCTTTCCGATGACGCCCTAAAGATTGTCGCACGCGGCGTTTCCAAGGAAAATCGGGCCGTGGCATGAAACATGTCCAGGCACGCCCCTACGCCGGCGGAGCCGGCTCTATCGCAGCGGCCTGTGGGTGACAATCGTTCACCTCAGTAGGTCTTCGATCGGCACTTCGTTAAATGGATCTGCGAGCGCGCGTCTGGCAACGAATAGTCCAATTACGCGCGTCTGCGGAGCGCGCTCAAGAATCATCTCCTTGACGGCTTTGAAATGGGAGCCTGTCGTGAGGACGTCGTCGACGATACCCACGATACCGCGCAGGTTCTGCAGTTGGTTTTCCGCGATCCTGTAGTTCTGCTTGAGCTCGGTCGGCGACATCCGGTTGCCGCCCTTGAAAGTGTTCGTCGAGGCGATCTGCTCGACTAACTCTCTGACGTCGGGAGGCGCCGGGGCGCGGACTCCTCGGCAGACCTGCACCATACGATCATCGTAGGCGGGATCGGCTTTCATCTTCGATGGCGGAACCGGAACAATCGTGGCTTGGGCCAACCATTCGGCGTTTAAAACCGCTGACAGATCGTTCGCGCATCTAGCGATTGCCGCGGCCTTATATTGGTACCCACCGTCGCCTCGCTTCTTCTGAAGATTGTGAACGAGCTGATTGGTCTCGCCGCCGCGCCAACCCAAACGGGCCGTATATTCGTAGAGGTAGTGACAATCGTCACCCTCGTCGAGGTACCAGTGGTCTCTACGGTTGGTCTCGTCAATTTGCTGGAGAAGGCGTGCAATCACCTAACGCGCCCCAGATATCGGCGAGATCGTGGACACGGATCGCGCCCCTCTTCTCGAAGTTCGCCGGCCAAGTGATGTCATCTCGCTTGAAGCAGGAATCGAGAATGAACAGCTTTCGGCCTTGCTGTAAGGCCGCGCGAGCCTGCGTGAGCGTCCCGCTTGTGTCGCTGGCCTCGACGATGATCGTCCCCTTGGTAAGAGCGCTCATCGTGACGTTGCGCTCAGGGAAAAACAGCTTGTTCTGCGGTACGTGCTGACTAGCGTACCGGAGCACTGGCACCTGAGAAATGAGCAGATGTTCCTCCGCGATCCTGCGCTGGAGCGCCTGATTCTCCTTCGGGTAATAGGTCCCGATCGGCGTGCCGATCACAGCGATTGTGTGGCCCTTCGCCTCGATCGCGGCTGTATGAGCTGCAGTGTCGATGCCGGTTGCCAGGCCCGACACAACCGTAAAGCCGCGCTCGACCAACGCGCGTGAGAGCCTCGCCGCACGCGATTTTCCATCTTCGCTAGGATTGCGGCTCCCCACGACGGCAACGCAACGCGTCTCGACGAACTCCCAAGCACCTTGGAAATAAAGCATTTCCACCGGATGTCTTGCATCCCGGAGCTTCGGAGGATAGTTGCCAGTGAGATTCAGCCGAGTTCCGAACCTAGATACGCCTGCCTTCTTGAGCGCAGCCAGAACTTCCGATGCGCGAACATCCGCCACAGCACCTGAAACGAAGTCGGAAGGGACAGCAGTCGGGTCCGATGCGAATTTCTCGGCGATCGTTTTGAAGGTAGCCCCCTTCTCAAGCCACAGCGCTTCGTAGGCACCCAACTCCCTACGCGGCGAGATTGACCGTACGGCCGGCCCGTCATTCATTCGTGCGAGAAGGTTCATCGTCCAACCCTAGCTACCCCCTGCGGCGGCGTCGAATCAAACAGAGTCGAAGTCCACCATTTTGAAAGCCGACGCTTTTCGGGGACAAAAGCGTCTGGAGGTGTAGCAACCCACAAAGAACAAATCAAGAACAATACAATATCTCCATACAGATCATTGGGTTAAATGGTTAACATTTCCTTGATTTGCCGGTGCTCTGTCCTCGGACAAGGCCGAGCACGTATCGGCCGCTTCGGGCGTCAACCCGACAGCGATGTAGCGAATTGCCACCCCCAAGACGCGCCGATCAGTCGGCCGCCGCCAAAATCGGGGAGACCTTTCCACCGAAAAGGAAGAGGTGTTGAAGAGTCGGCACTGTTCGCCCGTAACGCCCCGGCTCCACAACTGAAGCCAGCCATAATGTCTGCCAGGCAGTGGTCCGCGCGGCTCTGCCTATGGTCGCGGCCGAACAAGTCGGATGCCGCGAATGCAGAACCGATTTGTGAGGCCGGCACCCGGCTCACAATGCGGTTCGTACCGGTTATCTCTGTCGAACGACACGCCACCGGCACGATTTGTGAAGGCGTAAAATGCTGATGAGGCAGCGTAGCCCGACTGTCTGCCCTGCGTGTCCACATGGACGAATTGGGAATTGTGGCGGTCGCTGGCTTGGCGAGCACCGCCGAGCTGCTGGCGATTCTTCGCAACGAAAACCACGACAGAATCCCTGATGCCGCCCGCTTTGCCCTTATCCAAGTCGCTGAGCAGATTGAGCTGCTTAACGATATCGAGCGATTGGATACGTTCAGGCGCGAGAAACACCCGGTCCATGCTCCCCTCCTCTTCGATGTCTGACGTGAACGAAGGGACGATCATCATCGTCAGCAGCGGCTGGCTGCCGTACCAACTGTATAGCGCCTGCGAGATCGATGATCATTTCATGCCAAGGCTCCGGGCAACGTTGACAAGTTTCGCAGCGCTACTTACGAGCCTCGAAATCGCACAGCCAATGCAAGAATACCTCCAAGAAACGGGAGATAAATTCCATTGATAGTCCGACTGCCGAGATTCATAGGTTTTTCCGGATTGATGATCTCCGCCTCGAAAAACCCACTCTGGTCGCCCGTTCTAACGCTGACATCTTGAAAATCTAGGAATTCACCGGTTTCTGGCGAATATGCTTTGTATACAGCCTCCTTGATTACGAAGATTAGTTTCGGGCCAAAGCGACTGCTGGACCATTCCCGACGTTGTAGTTCCGCGGAGGTGCATATGATTGGCATAAGGTCAGCTCCGAGCGGCTCTTCATCTTCGATGTCCAATCCCAGGGCGAGGACGTTTCTCGAGCATCCCGCAACGGCGCCACAATCAGACGAAGAGTGGGAAATGCTCCCAACGAAGCCTACGGGCCAAAGAGGAGCCCGATCACTTCTAGACAAAATCGGATCAGGAGTGAATCCGAGGCGGCGCAATGCCTCGCGAGCGTGATGACGTCCCCAAGCGAATTCACGCCGACGACGCAGGGACACGTTGCCTAACATTTTCGCTTCAGGGGGAAACGGAGGAGGAGCGGGATCGTACATTGGTCCGCCCGAAAAGCTGATATCATGCGCCAAAGCGGCAGAAATGGCAGCTCCTAACGTCGCGAGCGTTTTCATAGCTGGGACAAACCCTTTTTTTTCGAGGAGCGCGAAGCGGGACCTTTGAATTCCCGCGAGTGGTTAGCTTGCGACCACAAGAGCTTCAAGTCGCGGGAGTCCAGCTCATCATGCGAGCGGCACCCCGATCTCGACCGGCGGGAAACTCCAGCTCCGCGTCCGCTTCCGACTGCCGTTGCGGCGGCCTGCAACACGCGCTTTTGCTGCATTGCGAACGTCACCGCTCAAGACCACTACTGTAGCGCATGACTCTTGCACGCAACGCTCTTCATTCTCTTGGAGTGCAACACATCCGCGGGCGATGTAGGCCCAATGCTCCGGTGATATCCGTCGTCAGTTTCAACCCACAATCTGGGTTGCTCTTGAAGTGGGATGCCAGAGCGCTCGTCTAAGCTCAGCGAACTGTTGAAACATAACAAACAACGCGATCATGCCGGCGCCCAGCTCAGCGATTGCTTGACTGATCAACAGTCCGTTGAAACCCGATATGATCGGCAATAATAGTACGGCCGGTATGAAGAGATAGCCCTGCCTCGCGAAGGACACAACCGCACTGAGGCGCGCCCTCCCGAACGACTGAAGCATCGTCGTTACGAAACTCTCAAGACCAAAAAACCCAAAGAACAGATGGAAGACGATGCAGGTCGAGACAGCAATTTCTCTGACCTTATCGCTATTGCTGAACAGCCCAACCAAAGGCCGGGCAAAAATCACAACGGCCGCAGAATACGCAACGGAAAACGCGACCGTTATTGAGAGTATGAACTTCGCAGCCTTCAGTACACGAGCAAAGTCCCGTGCACCCCAGCCAAAACCAAGGACAGCCTGCGAGCCCATACAGAAGCCGGCGATAGGCAGTGCGCCGATCGTCAAGATCCGTACAGCTATTCCCAGGGCCGCGATAGACTCGTCCCCGAACGTCGCAGCAGCTCCGTACAAGAGCATAACGGCAATTGCCGATAAAATACTGGTCGCGGACGCTGGCGCCCCTATGAACGCGAGCTGCTTGATGCGATCAGCTCGCAACGAGACGTGAGATATCCTGACGAGGACTATCCCGCGGAGCCTCGCAAAATACGCGATATAGAGGCTAACAGCAGCTATCTGAGATACCAGCGTTGCGAGGGCTGCGCCTCGCACACCGAGGTCCAGCAGAAATATGAAGATGGGATCAAGCACAGCGTTCAGTATGAAGGCGGTAACCATCGTCCACATGCTGAACCGTGTATTGCCTTCGGCCCTGACGACGAATCCGTTGACAATGTTTAGAAGCATCAATGTGTACCCAAACAAAAGCGTCGTTGTGTAGTCGAGCGCCACGGGTATAATGGTTGGGGTCGCCCCGAGCGTTACGAAGATCCCTGGCAGGTTTATAAGCAGCGCGACCGTAACCGTGATACCGATCGGAACGGCGAGCGCGAGTGCCGTGCTCGCGCCTCGACTCGCTTCCAGGTACTCTCCAGCGCCAAGATGACGAGATATGACCGACGCTGCTCCAACACCGATCCCCTGTCCAGCTGCTGTGACCAGGACCACGATCGGGAAGGCCATGCTGACAGCTGCGATCGCCTGTGCGCCAAGCGCGCCAACAAAGATCGCGTTGACGACCTGCTGTAACGCGTTGATCGACAAGCCAACAACAGACGGAATCGCGAGCCGCAGAATGAGGCTCGACAGATTGGGGGCCGATAGGTCAATGTGCTGCATCTTCTTCGGCATCGCATCGCGATCGCTCTCGAAGGCGAATTCCGCATCTGGCTCATTCATGGGTGAACGTGTCGCGAGCTCTTCCGCATTCGCTAATCGTTTGCACCAACTCCTGTTGCAATGTTGTGCAAAGATTACGGGTCAGCTCATAACCGACTTGGCTTGAATCATACCTCGCTTCGATCTGAAGCTGGCCGGCTTCATATCCGACATCGAACCAGAACAGGTGAATCACGGACCCTTCATCCATGTCTTCGCCGATCCAGAGTCGAGAGGGTTCCCTGGCTAAGAGACGGCGTGGAAAATGGCGCTGCACACCCGCTCGATAATTCAATCCAATTCTTGGTAAGGGCAGGCGACCGACCCGGCTCCGCACGTCTACATCTCGGTTTAAGAATTTCATGGCCCGAAACCCGATTCCCCTGCGCGGCAGGGAATTGCGCTGGCGGTATATTGAACGCGCACGATCGGGGCGGTGCTCCGTTGCTGTCAGTCTCAAGGGGAGCGGAACAAGTTCGCTGATATGGGCGATGATCTGAGATGGATCGAGATCATCAAAAAGTCGCCCACGGATTGAGGTAAGGCTATCGATCCAGAGCGAGTAGTTGTCGAAAACGCGTCCAAAGGCGCTGGATATGGCCGCAAGAAAGACATCGACGTCCTGACAATGCGCCCACCTGGCTGCAATATTGAAGAGATCAGCTGTCGCTTGTTTGTCGATCTCAAGATGGTATTTGGCCTGATCTTCCCAGAGGGATCGGCAGTTCGCTTCATCCGCGCGCCCCTCAAGGCGTGCATAGTGAAGCTCTCTCGCCGTCACTTTCGAAAGGCTTGCGCCGCCAGATGAAGCGTCGCTGATGTGAAAATCGAACTGATTGTAGTCAATCCCCTCCCAGTATTCGAGTTCGGCTGGCGCTTCGCTGTTCGCGTAGTGCTCAAGGCGCTTCAACCATGGACAGAGCGCTTGTGTGTTCTCGGGACCGCTTAGAGCATGGCCCGAGGCAAAAGCGTTGTATGCCGTATCCAACGCTTCCAGGAAAAGGCGATAGCCGATCCCGTCCGCTACAAAATGATGGATCAGGACCAGAAGATAGTAATCGCCGCTTTCCGCTGTGCGGAACGCTGTGACGCTGACAAGCGGCGTCTGGCCGTCAAACCGAAACATATGCTGACGCCTTGCCGAGATGCTCTCGATTATCTTGCGCTGCTGAAGGACGTCTATTCCGACAAGATCAATCTCTTCCACGAGGCGTTCGGCCACGGAAGGTTCGATTGTCAGACGTAGGCCATCAGCAGTTCGAGCGACACGCAGTCTGAGGCCTTCGTGCCTATTCATGACATGGGCAAGGGCACGCTCCAGCGTTCGGACGTTCAGGACGCCGGCGGGCAAGAAGAACAGATCGCCGATGTTGAAGTGCTCGTCGAAGGCGGCAAGACGGTTCCAAGATGAGATTGCGGGGGTGACTGCCAATGAACCATCCGCGGAATGGAGTGTAACCGCTTCGTCTGCCGCCAATTCCCGGATAGTCGGTGTTCGATGAACTCGCTCGACAGTGAGATGCAGCCCGGCTTTGCGCGCCAGCGTGACGCAGCGCACGCTGAGAAGAGAATCTCCGCCGATATCAAAGAAGCTCTGATCGAGTCCGACCCACTTGGTCCCTAATAGATCCTGCCAGATCGCAGCAAGAATGCGCTCCTTTCGCGTGCGGGGCTCAGCACAGGGAACCGGCCCCACCTCGCGGTAAGGAACGGACGACAGGCGAGAACGATCTATCTTCCCACTTGCCGTAAGGGGGATGCTGTCAACCAAACGGAAGGCGGCAGGAATCATGTAGGATGGCAATGTGTGGCGCAGGTGAGTGACAATATCTCCAGAACTTAGACTGTGGCGAGCCGGAACCACGCTGGCGATCAAGCGGCGATGACTATCCATGCCGTCTGCGACGACCGCGGCTTTTGCGATTGCAGGATGAGACTCAAGAGCCGTTTCGACCTCCTCCAACTCAATTCGAAAGCCCCGTAGTTTGATCTGGTTGTCCGATCGGCCGCAAATCTCGAGCAGGCCGCCGGTTGAAATGCGTGCGATGTCGCCAGTTCGATAAAGAACGCTGAATCGGCCGTCATCATACGGATTCGGGATGAAACAGCGGTTGGTCCGATCTTGATCCCGCCAGTACCCAGCGCTCACGCATCGTCCGGCAATGCAGAGTTCGCCAGCAACTCCGACAGGGACTCTCCTTAACTGGGCATCGAGCACGTAGAGTTTGACGTTATCGATTGGGTGCCCAACGGGGACAACCGACGAGCCGTCGTCGGCCTCCGATGTTTCATACACTGCTGCATTGGATGCACATTCCGTTGCACCGTAGAAGTTCCACAACGGCGTTTCAGGAAAATTCGCACGCCAGCGCCCGGGAAGCGAGGGAGGCATCGATTCGGCGCTGCTTGTGACCAGCCGCAAGGACGTCGGTCGCGGGCGCCGTTCTTGCGAAGCGATGACGGCGGATAGGAGTGGCGGAGAGGCAAATAAATGTGTCGCACGACATCTTGCCAACGCGCATAATAGCAGATCCGGATCCAGCAACTGCTCCTGGGCTAGGATCAGCGCCGGTATACCCTTCAGAAGCCCCCCAAAGTACTCCCATGCCGAAGCAACAAGTGATGCGGACTTCTGCACAACCATAACGTCGGTACCGTCGAACGGAAAGCGTCGCCACATCCAGTTCAGTCGATTGAGAATTGCCGATTCCGGTATAAGAACTCCTTTCGGCCTTCCTGTTGATGACGACGTGTAAATAAGGCTTGCAATTCCCTGATCTGATGGTTTGTCCCTGCGCCCAAAATCGTGCGCGGGCACGCTCGCCCCCTCTAGGCTCAATAGACAGACCGACGGCACGTCGAAACCACGCTCGGCGGCATTTGCGTGAACCAAGAGCTTTGCCTGACTATCTCGCAGGATATGTTCGATCCGATCACGCGGATAATCCGGCGATATCGGGACAACCATGGACTGCAAGGCTCGTGCCGCAAGAATAACCGCGGCCACGTCGGGCGACCGGTCGACAAGCATGGCAATCATATCGCCAGCTCCCACGTCCGAAGCCCGCAGTAGCGATCTGACAGATGTTACGCGCTCGCGCAGGTGGCCGAATGTGATCTCACCGAACTTACCGAAATATGCCACCTGGCTATGATTCGAGACGCAGATTTGCTCGAACGCCTCGACAAGCGGGCATTCAGTCTCATATGGCTGCACCGAGCCAACCAGCGAATCCAGCATAGCGACGTCTGACGGGCTGAGGCAGCTCAGATTCTTAATGGGCGCAAGCGACTTCTCAATGCAAGCTGCGATCAGACCGCGCAGATTGTCGGCCATGCGCACAATCAGATCGCTCGGAAATATGTCTTCCGCATAGGCTAGCTGGAGAGCAATTTCATCGCCCTGATCTTGTGCGTACAATGTCAGATCGAATTTTACATAGCCGGTCTCATATTCGCGGAATGTCAGATCCAACTCATGTTGGCCGGATGGCTCGGCGGCCTCGGAGTACATGTTGAACATGACCTGGAAGATCGGTGAGCGGCCGGCTTCGCGAACGCGAAATAGACGGGCATCCCTCACCATCCAGCCGAATGGATATGCCGAATTTGCGATGGCAGTGCTAACTAGATCCTGGACGCGCAACGCATGAACCACAAAGGACTGGTCGACATCGATCGCGGTCCGGATCGGCAGCATATTCAGGAAAAAGCCGATAATTACGTCGCTGCCTGGTTGATCCCGTACGACGTGAGGTATGCCAACAATAATGTCGTCCTGACCGCTATACATCCGCAGCAGCAGCTTGAAACATGAAAGGAGTGTTGTCGACGTGGTGCATCTATGGCGGCGCGCAAACTCCCGGACCTGATTGGAGAGCTCGCTGCCGAGCAGCACCGCATGCGAAGCGCCGCGATAGGAATTTGTCTGCGGCCGCGCTCGTCCCGTTCCGAGCGAAAGAACCGGCGGATCATCGCCAATCTGATTACGCCAATAACTCCGTTGCTTGGCCAGCGCCTCCGGCGTCGTGTGCTGGATTTCCCAGAGAGCGTAGGTCGAGAGTGACGCCCGATTTTCTGGCAAGAACGCCGCAGCATCTACGTACCTTTGTCGAAGGTCCCTGAGCAGAACGGAGATCGACCAGGCATCGATGATGATTTCGTGAGCGGTGATCAATATCAGATGGTTGTCAGGGCTAAAACGGATCATACGCGCGCGAAACAAGTGGCCTTGGCCGAGATCAAAACTGGCGTAAAGTTCTGTTCGCCGTAGCTCTGCGATCAGCTCCTCAGCTTCCTGCGCCGTGAGATGAGATGCATCAGCCAGTTCAAGGCTTGCGCATTGAGGAGCATCGAATAACTGAAGCGGACCTTTCTCGTCGATGAAGCGTGCGGAAAATGCCTGATGGGAGTGAATGACATCGGTCCAGGCGCGATTGAACGCGGCCAAATCGATGCTGCCCTTTATTCGCAGGCCGCCCTGAATGATGTAGTTCCTGGCAGACGGATCAAGCTGTGAGAGAAACCATAGGTGCTCCTGAACTCGCGTGAGGGGCGCTCGCGTTAGCCTACCGTGCGTCGGGGCTGCGCACGGTTTCGATTCGACTGGAGCCGAGATCGACGCCGCAAGAGATCGGATCGTTCCATTCAGAACGCGCCTGAAATCCGCTCTCATTCCGAGCAAGGTCTGCACCTGGCCCAATATAAGCATCGCCCGAAGCGAGTCTCCGCCGAGGCTTATGAAGTCGTCATTTACGCCAATGTTCTCAATGCGCAGAACGCCGGACCAAATTTGACACAGCTGAGCTTCGAGCTCTGTTTGCGGCTCTTCAAATCGAGTCGGCAAGAAAGGGCGAACACTGGCCGGGTCCGGCAAGGCTCCAAAATCGACTTTTCCGTTTCTGGTCAGTGGAATACTGCCGACGTGGATGATTCTTTCTGGAAGCATGTAGGTGGGAAGCGCTTCGGCAAGAAAGTTCTGAAGCTCGCCTTCGCCCACCTCAGCCGGGGCCGACACGTATGCGATAAGTCGCCGCGATCCAGTTTCCCCCTCAGCCTTGGTTATGTCTCTCGCCGTAAGCTTCACGCCTGCGCAGGCGGAGGCGACCACGACGGCGCCACGTACCGAATGATGAGCGCAAAGGCGGGCCTCGATTTCTCCCAGCTCAATTCTGTGCCCGCGAATTTTGACCTGACGGTCCCGTCGACCGAGACATTCCAAGAGGCCGTCGGAACGAGCGCGCCCGAGATCACCTGTCCGGTATAGACGCTGGAACGAAGGATCGTTCGAGAACGGGTTTGGCCCAAAGGCATCCTTGGTGCGGTCGTCGTCATTGACGTAACCAGCAGCGACACCAACGCCGCTAACACAGATCTCGCCGACCTCTCCCGGGTTGCACAGCCGCGGTCCGTCCGCGACATAAACCTCTAGGTTGGAAATCGCTTTGCCGATCGGCACATAGAGGTCAGCCAGCGCAGGGGGGACGGAAAGCAGATGATGCGCAACGCCGTCCGCACACTCGGTCGGCCCGTAGTGGTTGAGAATGGGGACCAGAGGATATAAGGTAAGCCACGCGCGCGCCAGTCCCGGCGTGAGAGGTTCTCCGACCGTAGAAATAACCCGCAAACCGTCCAGAGCTCGCTCAGCGGCCGCAAGCGATTGCAAATATTCAACAAACACCGCAAGCATCGACGGAACGAATTGAACAACCGTCACGCCACATTGTTGAATTGATTGGAGAAGACCAACTGGCGATTTCAGGGTCGCATCATCGATGATAGCGCTACAGCCGCCGACGCAAAGCCCCGCCAGAAGCTGCCACAGCGAGATGTCAAAGCAGTGCGACGCTGTCTGCGCGACGCAATCCGTCCGGCTTAGGGTTAAAGCGTCAATTTTTGCCGCCAAATGATTATTCAGCGCTGCGCGCTCGATCATTGCGCCCTTGGGGCGGCCCGTCGAACCAGACGTAAACAGAATGTAGGCAAGTCCATTCCCGTTCGATGATGGCGCAAGAGACGACGCTTGGCCTTCGCGCAGCGCCGCCTCAATCGTCACGAATTGCGTGGTGGCTTTGCCGTTCGCCTGGAATTGGCTAAGCGACGCCAGCCGGTCTGGACCAATAATCAGAGCGCAGCGGCTCTGCTCGATCATGAATGATGTACGAGAAGCGGGTAACGACGGATCGAGCGGCAGGTAGGTTGATCCAGCCTTCAAGATTGCGACGACAGTCGTCGCCCAATCGAGGTCCCGCTCACCCAAATAGGCGACCACTGTGCCGTGAGTCCCCCTCTCTCGTAACGTCCTCGCGAGGGCATCCGATCTTAAGCGTAGCGCCTTGTAGGTGAGTGCGTCTGCGCCGTATCTCAGGGCAACCCTCTCGGGATCCGAAGATGCAAGCCGATCGATCTCCATGATCGGGTCGATCGGTTGACGTTCCTCGACAGGATTTTTGTCCGATCGATTTTCCTTACGCATACGCCTTCCGCCATTCGTCGCCCTGTGTGGCCCTTGAATCAGAACGCCGAGGGTCCTGGATGGCGGGTACATTTCTCCACCCTGGTTCTGCCAGTCATAGTGTGCCGTTTTGACTAATTGTTAGCTTCTCGTCCTTTGCGCTCACTGTTTCCTCGATAATCGGCAGGGGAGTACGGCCGAACGCTAGGGCCTCAAGTTGGCGGTGGCATCTACCTGATCTGGTAGTAGACACGCGTCGTCTGCAGGCCACCCGCAATCAACGCGCCCAGAGACCCGGATTTGGCTTGTGAATTCTGCATTTGCTCTCCTGATGAAAGACCTGACACTCGCCGGGTTGCATGTTGTCTACGGTCCCAAGCGATGACGTCGACATCAAGACTGATGCGTGTTTGTTTTCCACGAGGCAGTTGCGTAGCCGCTGAGGGGCAGTTGCTAGGTCTCGAGCATTTTGACGCTTTTGGCTTTGTAGGATTGTGCTGTAGGACGGGGAGACCGAAACTTGCTTTGACGCGATGAAAAGGATTGTCGAGCATGCATCTCGCGGCGGCCAAGCGGCACTACACACGCTTCAATTAAGGTTCGGAAGCGTATTGGAGCGCTCTTTTGGGTACTCTAGAGCTTGCTCTCCGTGGCCAGAGTTGACGTTAGCGAGTGCGGGCAAACTAACGAGTGGTAGGCGTGCAGAACCAGCCACGGCGAGGTCCTTAATCTGCCGATGTTCGCAGCCGCTTAGCACCACAGCGAAGCCGGAGCCGGCGTGTTACAGGTATTCGTGGTAAGCTGGAAGACGCTGATGGCGAGCCTTTCCCGCCGTGCCGAGTTGCGTGACGACGATTTCCCGCGAGCCGGACTTCTATCACCCAGCGTTGCTGGTGCGCTGTTCGGGCAGATGGGTCAGCGTCCAGGCCGGCTCCGCTCGTCGGTAAGAACCCGTGGATTAGACCGGTTCGCATCAGCCTCGATAGGTGAGATCGAAATTCTGTCGGAACCGACAAAAGGCTCCTTCTACTCTGCAGCGAGGGAGGCGGCTTCCTCTCGCGCGAAATATTGTCGGTACGTGCAGAGCGATTGTCAGCTTTAGGACAATTGTCCACAACTTGACGCATGCACCCGGTACGAAGCAACTCGAGACTCCTCAATTTCCAAGCGGCATGCTGCTTGCTTCGTTCACGGCGCCATCGCCGATGCAAGCTCGAAAGTGCTCGGTTGTCGATAGAAGCAGCGCCGCGGAGTGTTTGATGCGATCTGGAGTTCGTTCTGGGGGAGCGACAACGATTGCGCTGGTCGCAAGCGGCGTAGCCCATTCGGCGGATCTTGAGCCAACAGTATGTCTGTCATCGACTCCGTGGAGCTTGGTCGGAGGATATGTTGGTGGGCAGGTCCGCGGTGATTGCGGCCAAAAATGCTTCACTAATCCCGACATTCCGTCTGTCTATGATGGTGGCATCGCTACTCATGTGTTCCTTGCAGACGACAAGGCAGACTACAACTCCCAGAAAAGCAGTTCGGTGTTTGGCCTCAAACGTGAGGCCCGGGGCGCTGTCTCTAACTGTACAAATACCTGCCTCGCCCCCTCCCGCATGGCGCTGAGCGCAAATAAGGCGAGTGCAAGCGTCTCTGTCACCGGGGCCGGTCGCTTCGGTTACGCTTTCGGCACGCACAGCCACACCCTCTACCTCAGCGGAGGCTTGGCTCGGCAAAGCAATAGAGACGAGGTCACAAATCACAACGAGCGCCAATGCCGGCGACGGCGCGCTCGACTGTTACAAGACGCTCGACGAGGTCTTTCCAGGCACAAGGCACCACGATGCTGGGTGCAAAAGACCGCGAACCTCCAGTGCCACCGTCGTTCAGGCCACCACGAAGAGGGATTTGCGCCAGGTCTATTGGCCGCGAATCGAGCGTCCGCGCGAAGCAGCGACCGAACTGTTTGCCGACAAGGTTTGCGCCAAGTACAGCCGGGCATTGAATGCCGGCGCACCGCTGGCCTTCGACCATTTCCTTGCCGAACAGAGATCTCTTGCGGACCACCAGTTCAATCGAGAGCGTGTTCGCCAGGGCAAGACTGGACCACGCAGACGAAGGGCTCCTTGATGCCAACCAACCGCCCCCAGGGCAATGGTGTTCGAGCTGGTGATCGCAAAATAAAGGTCTGGCGGTGGCTTAAGGCACAAAGAGGTGCCGAAGGTCGCAGTTGTCAGATTCAATGACGGTATTCACGCAATCAAGGTGCCGAGCGGGCCTGATCACCCCGTCACCTAATCCCGAATAGCTCAGCTTAATGGGCCCACAATTCAATGGAGATTTCTGAGTGACTATTGATAGCGAGAAGGAAACCCCGCCGTCTCTGTCCTCCGGTGCGACGCATATGCTCATCGACCTATGGGGAGCGAAGAAACTTGACGATCCAGTCATTGCCGAAGACGCAATCCGAAAAGCCATCCTGGCGGCGAGTGCGACATTGCTCCATCTTCATGTTCATAAGTTTTGTCCGGGTCACGGCGTCTCCGCAATAGCCTTGTTGGCCGAATCGCACATCGCCTTACACACCTGGCCTGAGAGGTCCTACGCGGCCGCCGATGTTTTCGTATGTGGCAACAGCGATCCTGAGAGCGCCGTCCCAATTCTAGTTGAGGCGTTTCAGCCCGAACACTCTGACGTTCGCCGCTTCCGCAGAGGCGAGTCAATCAAGCCAACGCGTTGAAGCAGCTGTCGATCTCCTTGGATTGGCCGCGGAGGCTGCTTCGCTCGCGCATGCGTCGCGTCAGCAGTATTGCGAAAGCCGATTTGGGGCCCGCCCTTCGCAATCTTGCGGACGATGGCGGCGATGACAACGACCGGAGCAGCTTGGGTGCTCGATATCTTCACCTGAGCGTCGTCGACGAATGAGGCATCATTCAGTTTTTATCATCTTGAAGCCGTGTCATGTCGCAACGATGACGACCTAGCGCGCGGCGCTGTTGCAATGCGTGTCTCCTCAAAGAACTGAAGAAAGTTCTATCGAATAGAGTTCTTCCATTTTGCTCGCAGTCGCTAGCCAGTGCAGATATAGCCGTTTTGCATACAGCTTGCCGAGTGGCATCTCGCGACTTCGATAAAGCGTCGGATCGTAAGCACGGTTTCCTTGAGCAGGTTTATTCTATCGCAAGACGTTTTCGTGGACAAAGTCAGTTGGGTTCAGAACGCAGACGAGCTCTACTTGGATTAAAAGTAGACGCAAAAGTGACATATCCCCGACATCAAACTCGGTAGCTGCGACGTCGATGCGCACTCAGATCAATTGTGCTTCTCAATTGTTTTTGATAGCACTGTGTCGCCCGTGCACTTTTTTAGGTCGCACGAGAAGCGTACGTAGGTTTTCGCCGAAGTGGACATCAACCTGTGCGCGTATCGGCGACACCTTGAACTGCCGGGAACAGCAACATGCAAGTGAAAGAACAACTCGATAGAGCCGTTAACGACTTCATCTGGAACATCGTTGAGGTCCATTCCCAACTCGAGGAAATACACAAGAGTTGGGCTCAGCTACTAGGCATAACCGAAGCGCAGTGGTTGATCCTCATGGCCATCGACGAACTCGATGAAGGTCGAGGCGTCTCGGGAACAGCGGTTGCGAACAAGCTGCGAATCCATCCTGCTTTTGTTACCAACCAAACAAAGAAACTCGAACAAATGGATTTCCTGGCGCGTGTGACCTCGCCTGATGATGCGAGATACCTACAGATCTCACTGACGCAAAAGGCGCGGGCGGAAATCAGGAAGCTGTCAATCAAACGACAAGCTCTCAACGCCGCGATGCTTGACGGGCTCGACGAGGAGTCTCTTCACTACGTCAATAAACGGCTACTCTTAATTGCTAAGAACAGCCGATTGGCATCTCAAAAGCTGAGTATCGGAATATTGTAGATCTAAATGACGCGGTGCTGAGCTAGCATCAGAGCCTGCTCGCTCGGCACCACGACTTGAACCGCGGCGCCTAGGCCTACTGAGCCCGCAACTTGACGAATACACGATGATGCGTCGAAAGTTGTGATCTGCCGCTGAGAGGACGATGTCCATCGCGCCGCTGGCGCGCTTTTCGATTTAGCAGTTGGTGGGATGATCCTTGCGCGAAATTCCACCCTTGGCCGCAGCGAAACGCGAGCTGCAGAGCCTTTGGGCGCGCGTCTTCGCTTGGTTACGCTTGCTTTTTCGACCGGCGGCAACGATGGCCCGTATGCTGATGGATATCGTGATCGCGTCGCAGATGATTTTCGTAATGATCATCGTGATCGGCGTCATGATGACGATCGCGTTGACGTTGTTCGGTCAGCACAAGGTGCTGGCTGCGCGCAATGCGTGTCGACCATGGAGGGGGCGCCTTGAGACCCGGGAGATCGGTCCGCTTCACGCTGGTGCGCGAGGATAGGTCGCGGGCCGTGAACCGCTGGCTCCGCCCAAAGAACGCCAGTCCGGCCCCGTGTCCGAGCATGTCGGTCTCAGCAAGGGGGAGGCTAGAGGGGGGAAGCTAGGTTCCAGGTTCCAAATAGTGGATGGGAACATTTTTTTGATAAGCCATTGATTTTGCTTTTGTTACCATTTTGCCGAAATGGACACAAAGACTTGCAGAGGCTATTGAGGCCCATTTCAGCGAGCCTCTGTTCAAGGCCGGCGCGACTGCAGCAGCCGAGGATGAATCATTGCTGCAAGCCCTCGATGCATACGCGCGCCGCACTGAGCGGGAGGATATGAGCCAACCCAATGGCTCGCGCTATTCGCACTCCGCTTGGGCGCCGGCGCTCTGGACCAATCTGGGCCTCTCCTATCGTCACGACGGTTACTTCTCGCGCGCCCTCAACGCCTCGCAAAGGGCCTGGGCCGAAGGCTGACTAGGCTCAAATTGGACTTCTACAGAGCAACCTCCCTGGGATTGTTCGGGCGTCATATCGCCCATGTATGTCGACGCGAGCTTGTCCGCCGTACATTCGTTTGCAAGTAATGCCTCATGGCCACGCTTATGGCGCCTCCTGATGTGAGGCTGAGGTGTGAGAAGTTATACTGACGATATCGCCTGTGGAAACGGAATACAGCAGCGCGAGCGGCGAGGACTCAACAATGAATAGAGAGCGAGCTCAGCACAAGCTTGTGCTCTAGCCATCCGAAGATTCGATCGTCGGAGGTCACGAAATTTTCGACCTCTCCTCCGTCGGTCGTGATCGTCCGTGGTATGGCCAACTGCAGATCAATGGGTGCGGCCGCGTCGTTACGCAGCAGCTTCATCGCTTCCGACGCGCTGACGATGCCGCGGCCACCTGCTACCACGAGAACAGGGCATCTCAACCGCCGGAGCAACCGCAAGCGACGGGCCGAGATCACTTCCTCGTCCGGCACATCTGTGGTTCCGGTAACCCAGTCGACAGACGCCAGCATCCGAGCCAAATTCCAGAGGCCACCGTCACAGACCGCTGCGGCAACGCGGCTGTCGGATGCAGCGAAATCGGATGCCATGGCAGCGGATAACCCGTCTCCATAGATGCCTATACGAGCAGCATCAATGTCTGACCGGGCTGCTAAATAATCCGCACAGCAAGACAAGTACATGTCCGACTGACCGCGCCGGGTATTTGAGACGTCCTCGTGAGCGACAACAAGGACGGACATGCCTCGATCCATCACAACGGGCAAGAGCCTTCCAAGCAGCGTCGTTGCCGGCTCCTCTTCCGTGCTGATGCAAATAATTGCTGGGGCGCTAGAGCTGCGACCGTCTGCGGGCAAGTAGTGCGCGACAATCTCACCTTGATCGCAGCACTCGATTTGCACTCGCTCGATCTTCTGTTCCAAGGCTCCGAATTTTTGAATGACAGCGTTGATTTTGGCCGGAATGCCTGCGCTGTCTGAAGCGTCTTCACATGCCAAACGCCTTGCAACTTCAAAGGCGGTTAGCGCGCATAGCCAATCTTGTGCCGCCTCGTCAAGGTATCCCTTTTCCCGATTCGTATCACCAAGGACCCGATGGGCATCTCCGATGTTTATCCATCTAATGACCCATTCAGCTCGGCTAATACCTGTGCAGGCGGCTTCGAGATTGTTGAGGAACGCCGCAGCGCCCCATCGCGTGGATCTAAGATCGCCCCTTACCTGGGGCCACGCAGCGTCGTCCATCCCATTTGCCCCTTAGTGCGGATCTGAAGAGATAGCCGGTTCTATAGCGCCAGCTTAGCTCCACGTGTCACGGAGACAGTAGCTGACATCGCTGGAGAAACTTCGCAGTATTAAGCCATGTAGCGCTGCAATTCTGCCTTTGGTCGCGAGCGCGCGCAGTTTTTCATCCACCTGCATTCCGCTGCACCAGACGATCCGCGACTCAGTAAACTTGGCGCGAACCGCAAAGCCCTTGGAATAAAAGCCTATAAACTGCCAGCAGTGCCGAGCTCTACGACGCCTCTATTGGCGCCGACTAGACGACCGATTCCATGAACTTGGCAGTTGTGGAACGGGACGTTTGTTCCTGGATTCCTCGTTTGGGATTGACTGAACGAGAAGTTTCATCATGGCAGGATGGCGGCAAGCGGTCGAGTTGGCGATGACCGATGATGAGATTGAAACGTTGACGGCTCTTTCGCGGTCGAGGACCGAACCGGCAAGGCGGGTGTCCCGGGCGGCGATGCTGCTTGCCTACCGCGAGAACCCGTCGTTCTTTGCAGTAGGACGAAGACTTGGCGTCCATCATCAGACCGTGCAGCGCTGCGTCGAGCGGGCGGTGGCTGAGGGCGCATTGGCGGCGCTCGACGAGCGCCCGCGACCGGGCAAGGAGCCGGTGATCACGCCGGAGGCCAAGGCGTGGCTGGTCTCTCTGGCCTGCGATAAGGCCAAGGATCATGACTATCCGCACGAGTTGTGGACGACACGGCTGCTGGCCCGCCACGCGCGCGAGCACGGACCGGACGCCGGACATGAATGTCTCGCCCATTTGGTGCAGGGCACGGTGTGCAAGCTTCTCGGCCAAGAGGAAATCAAGCCGCACAAAGTGCGGTACTATCTTGAGAACCGCGACGCCGAGTTCGAGCAGAAGATGGCTGAGGTTCTGTATGTCTATCGCGAGGTCCAGGTTCTGAAAAGAGCCGCTGCCAAGTCGAAGAAATCGGACAGGCCGGTCGCTCATGAGTACAAACGTCACGGCACGCTCAGCCTTTTGGCGGGGATTGACCTGCTCACCGGGAAGGTACACGCGCTCGTTAAAGATCGCCACCGCAGCCGAGAATTTGTTGAATTCCTCAAGCTTCTCGATGCCACCTATCCGGCCAGGACCGCGATCAAGCTGATCCTCGACAATCATTCCGCGCACATCTCGAAAGAGACCAAGACCTGGCTCGACACGCGACCGGCGGGTCGCTTCGAGTTTACGTTCACGCCCAAACACGGCTCCTGGCTCAACCTCATCGAGGGCTTCTTCTCCAAGTTCGCCCGCTCCGTCCTGCGTCACATCAGGGTGACGTCAAAGCACGAACTCAAAGAGCGCATCATGGCCGGAATCGACGACGTCAATCGCCATCCTGTCGTCCATACATGGTCCTACAAACTCGCCGAAGCCGCCTGATATGATTCAAACCAAGAAAACGCTGACCTAGGAGACCAGCGCCGCGATGAAAGCGGCTTGGTTCGCACTTCAAATCCTTATCACGCAAGGGCTAAGGTAAATCATCACGCTAGGAGATTGACGGAGCTTTCAGCCCTTTGCACAATGTTAGCACAAGAGCCGGTTTAGCACGCTTCGCGTGAGCCAACGAAAGACATGCGTTAGTCACGCTGCAGGGGCGGACACCCGCGTTCGCGCTTCCGCTCGCGATCGCTTTGCGTCAATCGGTGCTCGAGGTCAGCAGTTCGCGACTGGTCCAGCAGGGCAAAAGACTAAAGTCGAGCAAATGTATCAGTACCTGACTGCAACAAGATTCGTCAGCGCGTTGAGGCCGTCGTCGAAGAGTTCACGACATGCGCGACGACCTGGACAAGGAACGCAAGTTCATGAGCCGGCAGTGGGCCCAAGCGCGAGACGGATCGTCGCCGTCATCGAGTCCACCGTCGGCGTGGTGGAGGACTTGCAGGCGATCGCCGGGAAGGCGATGCCGGAGATTGCCTTGCTGGAAGTGCCCGATTTGGAGACTCGTGACGGGCCGCCAGAAATCCTGGGGCGGGACATAGCGTTCGGTGCGATAGATCGGGCGGGCTGATGAGTTGGAGACTATCTGGAGCACCCTATCAGCAGACCGGTGCCGTCCTTCGAAACGTTCGCACGACCATGGACAGCTCCGAGCGCTCAGGAAGTCGGTTCGGAATCAGAGGATGGCACTGCGCCCTCTGTTCTTGAAGACGTGATCGGCACGAAGCCGATCTGAAAGCCGAACGCACGTCCGATCTTTTGAAGGGTTTCGGAAGTCGGGTTCGCCACCCCGCGCTCGATTTCGGCGACCTGACGTGTCGTAAGTTTGAACAGTTTCGCGAACTCGGGTTGCGAAAGCCCGAGCGCGTGACGCATCTCCGCGACAGCATGTGGAAGCCGTAGCTCGGCTGCCCGCGCCTTCGCCGCAACGGCGGCGCGGCGCTCTCGAATCTCGACTTTGGTCGGTTTGCGCCATCTCGGCATGTCGATCACCTGTTAGGAGGAACGTTCCGCAATTTCGCGACGCCGTCCGCCATTTCCTTGTTCCTGATGATTGCATTCTGCACGACGGCGTCGGGTATCTCGTGCTGGCGCGCGAGGTCAGGCAAAGCGCGCAACAGATTCTCCTTCGCGGCCAAGCGCTCCATCAGACGATCGGCAGGAACTCCGGGAGCGGCGACGGCTTCGCAGACTCCGCGCCAATCGGGGTTCGTATCCCGGTTCTGTAGTCGCATGCATTCCCAGGTCGTAGACCTAGGAATGGCCGAAGCATCGAGCTTCATCGGACAGAAGTCGAAGAGTGGAGACAGCCGGATTGTTTCATCGGGAAATTTCCGAAAGGCGGAGTTGCGGCCATGATTGTCCGGATTTCCCATCGCCAAATTGAGGATGTCCCTCAGCAGATATTCGACGGTGTCTTCGAAAGGATCCGCCGATACCTCTTGGATGAGCTTGAGGTACGCCTCATGGTGCCTCCTTGCGCCGAATTCTGCGACGCCAAGCGCGGATATGAGACTCTCCTGGCCGTAGCGCACCAGTACTCTGTCGGTGACCAGGCGGTCGAAGCGAGGGATGACGAGCACCCCGTCGCCATAGGTATTTTCACCTTCGACGTTCAGGCCAAAATCCTTGGCTACTTTCAGGTAGCCGGCTTCGGCCTCGAGAATGCGTTTGTCGATCGCTTCGCCGCTGCGTAGAAGCTTGGCGATTACGTGAGCGCGCGCGTCCTGGTCTTCCACCATCGACGCAGGGTACCAGAGCTCGTCCTTCGCTTGCGTGAGCGCGACTTTGGGCCAGTCGCCTTGAAGACCTGTCGATCCGGAGGCGAGCATCGAGAAGTGATCCGCCACCTCGAGGAAGGTAGCGTCGCGCTTCAGGATGTCTTGCATGATGACGCCGACGCGCGACATCTTGGCGATGCGCGCCGCCTCCAGAAGGTGCGCTTCCTTGACCCGAAGGTTGCCGACGGGCGAGCCGGCGGCTCTTCTGAGGAGCTCGATCTCGGTGGACGCTGCATTTGGATCGAGTTGCATGAATTCGGCGATGCGTCTCGCGTGCCGGCCCTGCGGAATGAGATCCAGAATGAAGGCCGGCCATGTCGGGGCGTACCGATCGTCGAGATCGACGGGGGCGGCGATCGAGTAAGCGCGCAAATCGCGCACGATTCTGCCTTCCGCCAAGGCGACGGCAGCATGGTCCGCGAAGTATGCGATCTCGTAGATGGTCTTCGAAGAGGCCTTGTGCCCAAGTGCCGGTTTCGGAATTTCAACACGGCGTCGTGCCACTCGCCGTTGAAAAACGTCTGAATCGTCAAGTCCACGATACACCCATTATAGGGGTTCATATATCCCGACTGCGTGGATATTCAACCCTTTTAGTGGGTTGAATCCCATAAAAATCGGAAACTATCTGGTCAATATGATGGGTTGATTGACGGATCGTAACCGCGCGGAATTGCAGAGTGGAAAAGGTGTGCTCGGCCGGCGACCCCAGTTTGCCTCACCGTGGGATCAGGAAAGACCCTGCCTTCCCGCCTCCCTCGGCTTCGGAAGGAATAGCTTGCGGATCGACAGATGATCTCTCGGCGTGATGCCGCGCTGACGACCGTTCCCCGGGGTAGCCTCTTCACCTCCGTCAAGGAACCGGCTGTTCCTGAAGTTCGGGGACTTTCCAAGGCGGACGCCAAACAGTCGGTGATGTAGTCCTCTCCGCCCACACTGTCGACGTGGTGCGGACCGCTTTGCGCGCGTTCGACGTGCTCGGCCAGATCGCTGACTTGGAGAACGTTCGCGATGATCTGGTTGCGCTTGGCGTGCGTATGCTCCGAAATCGAGGCCGCCTGTGCCGCGAGCAACCAGATGTCGCGTGGCGTCGATTTGTTACCCTGTCGCGGACGACATGTTCGAATTCGTTGGCGCCCCATTCCAGCGCTGTACCTCGGACCTTCAGGTAATAGAGCCAAGGGCTATCCCGGAAGCCCTCGCCCGATGCATGTTGAGCTCAGTCAATGGCCCGAGATTCGGTGGCATATCTCCCGTGAAGCCACTCAAGAGCCTGCAGATGTTGACTGCGGTCTTTCGT
Organism: Bradyrhizobium sp. UFLA05-89; assembly: GCF_059803475.1. Classification (NCBI taxonomy): domain Bacteria; kingdom Pseudomonadati; phylum Pseudomonadota; class Alphaproteobacteria; order Hyphomicrobiales; family Nitrobacteraceae; genus Bradyrhizobium; species Bradyrhizobium sp. UFLA05-89. Next base: position 25,766 of record NZ_JBANBA010000092.1, read on the forward strand.
CCCTCGCGGTGCTTGCCAAAGAAATGGCGCAGGAATTTCGAGACTTCCGGCGTTGCGAACTCCACGGTATTTAGGAGTCCCTTTGCTCCACTGCCGCCCGACGTGGAGTAGGCGGTCCGAAACAAATGCTCGGCAGCCAGAAACTCTTGGATCGAGCGATGGCCGAAATAGACGTGTCCGCCGTATTTTTTCGACGAGGCAGCCGGCCATCAGTTCGCCCCTAGGGGCGTCATCATCAAACTCGTGAAAGATGCCTTCGACCGCGTTGCGGCAGATGGACATCGGGATATTGTCGATCGATGCTCCGATCGCAGATTGCTTCGTCAGCAGCCACTACGATACGGCTGCATTGAACTTCGCGTGGACTTAAGGAAACGGCCTCAGCGGCTCCGGGGGGATATGCTGAGGCCGCACCTACGCCTCCGCGGAAAGGCCGGAGGCGAAGCCAGAATTCTCTTCTGTTCGCGCGAGCATGATTATCCAAGTCGGAGATTTTCGGCGAACATTATGCCAGAATGTCCGGCCCTTATCTCGTAGCTGATCTTTGCACCCTCTGCAACTCAGCGTAGCCCGCCTTTTCAACGGCACGAATGTGGACAATACATCGGGGCCGCCATCATCCGGCTCGATGAAGCCGTACTCCTTGGTCGAGCTAAACCATTTCACCTTGCCCACCAGCTCTGTGGTTTGTTGCCATGTCCCCATTCGGTCCGTCAGCGCATGGATATTGCCACCACAGTAACTTCAAATTGAACCCGCAGGATTTTAGCCAGAGTACCTATTGAGCATCAAGACCATCTGCGGTCTGCGACATACATGCTGCTAGGCCGAGCGGACGTCGCGAATTCTCGATCGCCTCCCATGGCGTCCCTCTTGACTTGTCAATCGGCGTTGCGGCCCAGGCACCAAAGGTAGCCGCCCGTTGGCAAAAGCCGCATCGAGCGGAAGACACGAAGCCACAGCCCAATACTCCAATATCGATGCACCATGTTGATCCACCCGGTTGCAGGGCTTGCGCGCGCTTGAGGCCGTCGAGCGTCGTTTCGCCATCGGTAGAGGTTTATCAGAAATCCGGGGGCGACATGAACGTGGACGCCAGTCTCCTGCTTGGGATGTTCTCGCAAACCTCATTCAGGATCGCTCGCTAAGCGACTGCATACGAAGGTTTGCGCAATGGACGGGTGGTAAGTCCGCTTGGTTGCGGCCGTGACAAAGATTTCTTTGCCACCTCTGATCAGCTCGATTCAGCTGAGGACGGTTTCGGTTGCATTGTGTCCATGCCGGACTGGCTGGTCCGCCAAGCCGGATCGGTGCTTGGCTCGCGCGAGTTCGTTCCCTGGCCGCATCAGGTTGTACTGCAGCCAAAGCCTTTGCTCCGGGTCGCGCTGACTACCCGAAACAACGTCTCGGCATATCTGCCCATACGGAGCGGTAGAAATGGTTGGCCATGCCGCTCCTATGGTGCTGCGCCGAATTGGTGTGAGCCCTAACCGGCGCTTGTCCCTTATTGCCTCCAAAACAATGTGCGTAGTCCTGCAAGGTATGGCTTTATCGATACTGATTAACGCAATGATTCACCCATCGACGCAGAAATTCGGCGCCTGAATAGTCTTTTTGACGGATTTCACCACTCGATTGTCGGCTTCTGCTGCTAGCGAAGCCAACCACTTTGCCATCGCGAATGAAATGCTTCATACAGCCGCGCCAACGAGGCAAGAGAGCTCAAATCATGTTTCTCCTCAACTCGCACCCCGATCATCGCGCTCCCCTTGATGCTTCCGACGCCGACACGCTTAGCGTCGAATCCGCGCACAAGGTCGAGCGTTTTCTCAGGGATCGCGATGGGCACAAGGAAACTCCTCTTATTTCTTTAGCGGGCCTTGCCCGTGAGATCGGAGTTGGCTCGATCCATCTTAAGGATGAAGGCGATCGCCTCGGCCTTGGTAGTTTCAAAGCGCTGGGCGGTTCTTATGCTGTGATCCGCCTGGTGCTCGAGGAAGCCACTCGGCAGCTCGGTCGCGATGTTGAGCTGAGCGAATTGCACACATCTGAAGTTCAGTCCGTCGCACGAGGCATGACGCTCTCCTGCGCAACGGATGGCAATCACGGCAGATCAGTTGCTTATGGGGCCCAGCTTGTTGGGGCGAAATGCGCCATTTTTGTTCATTCGGGCGTCAGCAACGAGCGCATGTTCGCCATTGCTCGCTTTGGCGCGCAGATGATCCGCGTCGATGGCAACTATGACGATGCGGTTGCTGAGGCATCCCGAGTTGCGGCGAGAAGCGGTTGGATCACGGTATCTGACACGTCTTGGCCTGGTTATGAGCGGATCCCAGGACTGGTGATGCAAGGATATACCGCCCTACTGAGTGAGGCTCTGCGTCAATTGCGCGAACCCCCGACTCACGTGTTCATTCAGGCTGGCGTGGGTGGCCTCGCCGCCGCGATGTCCGGACATTTCTCAGTCCTGTTCGGCAACGACCGCCCGTTCTTCACTGTTGTCGATCCCTCGCGAGCGGCGTGCCTCCTTGAAAGCGCGCGGGCCGGGCGCCCTATAAAGGTAGATCACCGGCAATCCACCGTGATGGCCATGCTCGAATGCTACGAGCCCTCGCTCGTCGCCTGGCGCATCCTCTCGCGCGCAGCGGACGCTTTTATGACGGTCGACGACGAGGACGCAATCAGCGTGATGAAGCGCCTGGCAAATCCGAGGGATGGCGATCCGGCAGTTGTTGCCGGCGAAAGCGGTGGTGTTGGTCTCGCAGCGTTACTGAAAGCTGCTTCTGACCCGACCTTGCGGGCCAAGCTTGGTCTTGGACCGAATGCACGGGTTTTCCTGGTCAACACCGAAGGTGCGACTGATCCTTCCCTCTATGAAGAGCTGGTCGGCACGACGCCTTCTCACGTGACCGCGAAAAACGATAAGGCCGGCAAAAACATGTCAACGGATGCTGCGAGCTAGCCTTTTGGGATCTGAACACCTTCTTGAGCATTCAAGCTGGGCGATCTTGATTGCGGCGAATGTGGCCGCTTTCTTCATCTCGAATCGTCCCAAGTTGTCTCTTTGCAGAGTGCACCACCTGTGCAAGCGGCTCGCAAAGACGTTGCCCAAGCCGTCAGGTCGGCTCAACGCATAAACTCCCCATCGATCAAACAGCAGACACTCTTAGAACGGCTCGACCAATAATCAAGATCTATTCGAATCGATTGCCGTGATCACAACGGACACCTCAATTCCAGGGATGTCGCGGCGGACGTACTCCGTTCAGCACGTAGTTCCCGATATGAAAGTACTTCCAGCGCACCGGGTCGTGCAGCGTGTGGGTACGCGCATTGCGCCAATGTCGATCAAGGTTGTACTGTGCAAGCGTCGATCGCGTTCCGCCAAGCTCGTGCAGTTTGTTCGCTGCCAAAATCGCGATCTCCGTCGTCGCCACCTTGGCGATTGCAACGGCGATTGATGCCTCGTCGACCGTTTTATCGTTTGGCTCCGCAACGGCAAAATCCAAGGTGTGCCCCGCTCGCTCGAGCAGGGCTTCAGCCGCGTGCAGTTTGATGCTGAGATCTCCAATTTGGGCGATAGTGAACTGGTCCTCATAACCATGGTTCTGACCGCTATCGATCCATGGCCGTACATACTGGCGCACGAAAGCAACCGTGTCGGCAAGAGCGCCCTTGGCGATGCCCGCGTCGATCGCGGCATGGACGAGCTGGGCAAACGGTCCGTTCGCAGTCGGGGCGTCATATACCGCATGCGCCGGCAATACTGCCAATTCGGGTACCCGAAGATTGCGTATAACGACGCTGCCGCTGGCAGTCGTCCTCTGGCCGAAGCTGGACCAATCATCAATGACGCTCAATCCGTCCGCATCGCGAGGCGCGATCGCGATATGCGCTCTTCCGTTGTCGTCAGTTGCTGCAATGGCGATATAATGAGCAAAGAGCGCCCCGGTCGCATAGAATTTCTGACCGTTGATCAGAAAGCTATCTCCATCACGAGTTATCGTCGTCTCGAAAATGCCGGTATGCTTGCTTTTGGCTTCGGAGACCGCATTGCCAAAGCGATGGCCTTGCAGGACCTTACCAAACCAGAAGCGCTTCTGATCGTCCGAGCCGGTCAGTCGCAAAAGGTCCAGAACTCTCAGATGACTTTGTGGAATTTGCCCAAGTGAGGGATCGGCGGCCGAGATGATCTTGACCACTTCTGCGACCGTCGCGAAGGAGACGCCGGCTCCGCCATAAGCCTTCGGTACGGTGATGCCCCAAAGACCGCTTGACGAAAAGCGATCAAGCTCGGCTGCCGGCAGACGCCGTTCGCGATCGCGCGCTGGCGCATCGATCGCAAGTTCGGCGGCCATTTTGTGCGCGATGTCGATGGCCTCCGCGTCAGAACTGAGGACCTGCGCCTTTGGTACGACGTTGAACTCCGATCCAGCCTCGGGTCGGGCAGCACGTTCTATTATTGTGGTCATGAAAAACTCCGAAAGGCCTGGCGGCCGCCCCGGCTGGCTGGCACCATGAGGTGCCGTTCGCTACCTTGAGCCCAATCGCCGCATCTTTCGCGGCATAGACTCGTTTCCGATACGGCGCTCGAACTACTCTCCACCTTCGTAGAAGAGCTCAAGCGGCAAGCCCACCAGAGATTTGCCGATCCAGTCCCGAGCGATGATGTTCGATGGGCCCATTGCGATGGCGGCACGCGCGTCGCGGAAGGATCGTTCAATCGGCCCCCGGTGATAGCCGTAACCTCCGGTGACTGTTAGCGCAGCGGCGGCGACCTTGTTTGCGACCTCGGCCGCATGCACCTTGAACTCGGTCAGCGGGATCAGGATTTCGCTCTGCGGCTTGCCGGCGCGCCAGAGTTCGTCCAGCCTTGCTGCAAGCTCGAGGCGCCAGGGTCGCAACGATTCAACGAGCACCTTGGCCGCACCGAGTTCCTGCCGGACCGCCTGATAGTCCGCAACTCTCTTGTTCCGATCCTTGTGTACGAAACTTGCGGTGTGCTTGACGGCCGCATTCAGCACGCCCCGGGCGAGACCTTCCCAGACGGCTCCGAGCCCAATCAGATAGACGGGCGAGACGCCATTGTAGATGATTTCCTTCCCCTGTCCCTCAGCACCGAGCCGGTCCCGTTGCGGTACCCGCACGCTGGTGTAATGGATTGGCCCCGAGTGATTGGCGCGCACGCCGAGGGCGTTCCAAGGTTTTGATTCAATTCCGGCAGACTTGCCGTCTACGATGAAGAACACAATGTCGGTCTGGTCCTTGGCGCCCGGCGTGCGTGTCTGCACCACATAGAAGTCGGCCTGACCGGAGCTCGTTGTGAATGATTTCTTGGCATCAAGCAGATAGTTGTCGCCATCGCGCGATGCCTCCGACAGATTATACCACCAGTGCCCGCCAGTGGCGCGCTCGCTGGTCGAATATGTACCCAGCAAGGCACCGTTGTTCGCCTTGAGCCAGCGCTCCTTCTGGTCGTCGCTACCATATAGATTGATAGTCTGAGCCGCGCCGACATGCATGACGTAGACAAGGCCCGTCGATGCATCAACCTGGCCAATACGATAGGCAGCTTCGGCAAAATCGACATGGGCAAGGCCAAGGCCGCCAAACCGGGTTTCGTTCAGGACGCCGGTCCAGCCGGCTTCCGCCAACGCTGTCAAATTCTCTCTCGGAAAGCGGCTTTCGAGATCATTGCGATCGGCATTGATCCTTACGGTCGCATCGATGGCAGCATCCAGCCGGGAATAGGGGGGTTGGCTGAAGTTGTGTGCCAGTTTGGCTGAAGCCATTCTCAGTCTCTCCTTTTTTCTTGCGAATTCAAGCAACGGCGTGCGTCAACACTTTCTGTGTGGAGTCGGTTGGGGGTGAGCCGCCGAGGTAAAGCGCTTTGATCTCGTCGCGATTGCGCAAGGCGACCGATGTACCGGAAAGGACGCTATGGCCGTTCTCGAGGACGACCGCGTGGTCGGAAAAGCGTAACGCGACCGTCGAATTTTGTTCAGCTACCAGGATGGAGAGGCCCTGCTCTCTGTTGAGCTGCTTCAGCGCTCGGAAAATGCTCTCAACGACAAGCGGGGCCAGCCCCATCGACGGTTCGTCAAGCACCAACAAGCGCGGCCGCGACATCAGTGCGCGGCCGATCGCAGTCATCTGCTGCTCGCCGCCCGACGTTAGTCCCGAGATGGACCTGCGATGATGTTTCAGCCGTGGGAAAAGCTCGTAGATCTCCTCCAGGCCAGCGCGGATCACGCCAGACTTGGCGTCTCGGCCAATAGCGCCCGTAACAAGATTCTCTTCCACTGTCAGCGAGCGGAAGCAATGCCGGCCCTCAAGCACTGGAACGATCCCGGAGCAAACCAATTTGGCGGGCGACGCCGACACGATGTCGCGACCGTCAAAATTGATCCGTCCGGCGGTCACCTGGCCGCGCCGCGCCGGCAGGAGCCCTGAGATCGCCTGAAGCGTCGTGGACTTGCCAGCACCGTTGGCACCCAGCACGGCGACAATCTCGCCCCGCCGGACCGCGAATGACACCTCGTTCACGGCCCGGACGACATGATTGTAGGTCGCCGCCACCCCCTCGAGCGAAAGCAGAATGTCACTCATGCCCGGATCCATCCTTCCTCAGGCGAGATCTTTCGGGAGCTGACGCCTTCCGAAAGATACCGCGCAACACTTGCATTACTGGCTCACCGGATCATCACCGGAGGTACGGGTCTTGATGCCATGCTCCTTGGCATAGGCCGTCGACGACTTCTCGATGATCGGCCGGAGGAACGCCCAATCAGGCGCGATCCAATCCGAGACGACCTTCCACTTGCTCCCGTCCCATTGCTGAAACGTGACACGGCCGTCGCCCTCGTGATTGTCCCAGGTGACGTTGATCGAGTGGAATAGCCCTTTTGCGCCCAGCGCCTCGACCCGCGCAGGATCAAGCTGAAGGTGCTCAAAGCCCCAGCGAACCTCGTCGCCCGTCAGGGTGCGCTTGCCGAACTTGGCCTGCGCGATCCGGACAGCTTCGACGTTGAGGATACCGTTTACAATCCCGAGATTGTGATAGACGCTACCGATCCGCTTCTTGTCGTCGAGATTGCCCTTGTTCGCGCCGTACACGGTCTTGATCACTTCCTGCAGCACCGGATATTCGGCGCCGGACGCCTGGGTCGTAATCGCGATATAGCCCTTGGCCGCCTCTCCTGCCGGAATGACGTCTTCCTCGGAATTGGACCAGACATTGCCGATGATGTGGTCTGCTGGGAAGCCGACCTTTTGTGCGCTCTTCAAGGCCACCGGATTCATCACGCCCCAGCCGCGCAGGACCACATAGTCCGGCTTTGCCCGGCGGATCGATAGCCACTGCGATTGCTGCTCATTGCCGGGATGCGGGACCTCGATCTGCTCAAGGTCAAAGCCGTACTTGTCCGCGAGCAGCTTATAGATCGGGATTGTTTCCTTGCCGTAGGGCGAGCCATGATAGAGCACGACGATCTTCTTGCCCTTGAGCTTGTCCGGGCCGCCCTCTCTCGAGGCGATGTAGTTTACAATTCCGGAGGTCTCGCTGTAGGGATTGAGCAGCAGCGGAAAGACGTAAGGAAACACCCGGCCATCGGTCGAATCGGTACGACCATGGTTGATGGTGATCAGCGGTACTCTATCCTTTGTGATGCGGTCGATCATGGCATAGGCGATTCCGACCGACAGCGGATTCCAGGCAGCGATGCCGGGACGATTCTTCAGACGCTCATAGACCTCTACGCCACGCTCGACCTCGTACTGGGTCTCGCCCTCATCCCAGGTCAATTTTACGCCGTTGACGCCACCATCGCGGATGTTGATGAGATTGAGGTAATCGATGAATCCGCCGAAAAAGCCGGTGCCGCCGGCGGCATAAGGACCGACGCGATAGCTTTGCAATGGAAAGAACTGTTCGTCGGCGTGGGCAGCCAGCGTACTGGCAAGGCCGGCGGCGAGTAACGCCCCCAGAGTCATTTTCAATCGTCTCAGCATGCTCATTGCAAGCTCCTTTGAGTTGTTAAGAGATCAAGTCGGCGCTGCCGTGCGCCTTCCAGAGCGAAGGGTAGACCAGGTGCGATCCCACAAGGCGATCAGACCGCGTGGTTCGGCGATGAGAAATACGATGATGAGCGCACCGATCACGATACGTTGGCTCATCTCCAGGACGCCGGAATCAAACACGCTGCCGAGGAGGGCCGCGCCGACGCGTGACAGCAGAAGCGGGAAGACGACCAAAAAGGCCGCCCCGATGAAGGAGCCGCGCAGCGAGCCGAGACCGCCGATGATGATCATGAACAGGATCTGAAATGAGCGGTCGAGATTGAAGCCGGCCGGCTCGACAGTGCGCAAATACGCAAAGGCCCAGAGAACGCCGGCAACGCCGATGAGGAACGACGAGATACCGAAGGCGAGCAGCTTGGTTCGAAGCAGCGGCACGCCGATCACTTTAGCCGCGATCTCATGGTCGCGCACTGCGATGAAGTTGCGGCCCGACTGGGATCGTAGCAATCGCAGTGTCAGCAAGGTTGAGATGACGACGATCGTTAGCGAAAAGACATACCGCTCGGCAGCGTTCGTGAACGAAATGCCCGCAACGCTCAGAACGGGTGCATCGATCACACCGGATGGATTGTCGTTAGAGAACCAGCCGAATTTGGTGAGCGCCCATTGTACGAAGAACTGTGCGGCGAGAGTCGATACCGCCAGATAGAACCCCCGCAACCGTAGGCTGGGCAATCCGAACACGATCCCAACGGCAGCAGCGATGCCGCCTGCCAGCACCAGATCAACCAGCAGCGGCAAGCTCGGGATGCGAAGATGAAGGTTGTAGGCCGCATACGCGCCGACCGCGAGAAAGGCGGCCGAGCCGAGCGAGACCTGTCCAGTGTATCCGGTGAGAACATTGAGCCCCACGGCGGCCAGCGCCAGCGCCAGGAACGGCGTCAGCACCGCATCGAGCAGATAATCCGATCCGACGAACGGAACAACGCCGTAGGCGAGTGCGACGATGATCCCGCCCCACAGGATCTCGGCCGACGGACAGCTCGATTTGCTGAAGGGAATCGCCACTGCCTATACCCTCTCCACGAACTTCTGTCCGAACAGGCCAGATGGCCGGATCAAGAGCAGCGCAAGTGCCGCGACATAGGCGACCCAGGTCTCGATGCCGCCGCCAAAGGAGGGTCCGACATAGACTTCGGACAATTTCTCGATTGCCCCAACCAGAAGCCCGCCGACGATCGCGCCTAGGATGGAATCGAAACCGCCGAGCACCAGCACCGGCAGTGCCTTCAACACGACGAGCGAGAGCGAGAACTGCACACCGAGCCGCGCGCCCCACAACAGCCCGCCGACCAGGGCGACGATCCCGGCCACTGTCCAAACTGCGGCCCAAACACGCGGCAGCCGCAGGCCGATTGCAAGCGCTGCAAACTGATCGTCGGCGACCGCACGGAACGAAAGTCCAGTGCGGGTGTAGCGGAAGAACAGCGCAAACACCGCCACCAGGCTGCCTGCAACCGCGGCCGCGAACAGATCGAACCCGCTGATCAGCACGCCGGCGACTTCGAATGGGGTATCACTGATCCCGATGTCAAGCCCATGGACTTGCGTGCCCCAGAGGAGCTGTGCGGCGCCTTCGATCACATAAGAGAGCCCGAGCGTCGCCATGAACAATGTGATCGGAGGCTGGTTGACGAGCGGCCGCAGCACCGTGCGCTCAACGGCGATGCCCAGTGCGATCATGATGGCCAGTGTTGCCACGAGCGCCGCGGGAAACGGCGCCCCACGCTCGACCAGGCTGACAAAGGTCAGCGCAGCGAAAAGCAGCATCGCGCCTTGGGCGAAGTTGAGTACGCCGGAGGTCTTGTAGATCAGCACAAAGCCGATCGCGACCAGGGAGTACATCACTCCTGACAGGAGGCCTCCGATCAGCACCTCAATGAAGAACTGATAGTCGCACATCAAATCACAAACTCCGCATACTTCTCGTGGTCGACGCCGAGATAGGCTTCGATCACGGCAGGATCGGCTCGGACTTCCTCAGGCGTGCCGTCGGCTATCTTCCGCCCATGGTCGAGCACGGCCACGCGATCCGACAGCCCCATCACGAGGCCGATGTCATGCTCGATCAGCACAACCGTGGCGCCGAAGTTGTCGCGGGCGTTGCGCACGTGGTGCGACAACTCCTGCTTTTCGGTCATGGTCACACCAGCGAATGGCTCGTCTAGGAGCAGGACCCTTGGCCGGCCCACCAGCGCCCGCGCAAGCTCGACGCGCTTCTGCACGCCATAAGGCAGCGTTCCGGCAATACGGTCCTGAACGTGGTCAAGATGCAGGAAGCCGATGATCTCCTTTGCCGCCGCCCGGTTCTCCGCCTCGATGCGCCGCGCCAGCGGCGAGCCGACGATCTGCCGCAGAAAGCCGGGCCGCAAGCGGTGCGCAAGCCCCATGAGTACGTTGTCGAAGACCGAAAGTCCCTTGAACAGGGCGAGATTCTGAAATGTCCGCGCCACGCCATGGGCGGCGAGCTTCGACGTCGGCACATCACGGAACGAATGCTCGCCGAACCATACTTCGCCTTGACCAGGCCGGTAGAGTCCGCTGACAACGTTGAGCAGCGAGCTCTTGCCGGCCCCGTTAGGCCCAATGACTGCCCGGATTTCACCCCGCGCGACCTGTAAATCAACATCGCGCAGTGCTACGGCACCGCCGAAGCTCAGCGAGATGTTCGCAAGTCCGAGAACCGGACGTGCGAGCGTAACAGGCTCTGTGCGGCTCACAATCGCCTCGCCCCGCTTTCGCCTCGCGTGACCGACATGTTCGTCGGAAGAACCATCCTCCAGACAAAGCGCAGCCCCTCCTGTCGCAATCCCCGCCACTTGGTCCCCTCCCCAACGAACTCGATTATTCGGCAGCCTGCGCACGTACGGGCGCGCTTGCCTCGAGCTCTCGAACGAGCGGGATCACATGCTTGCCGAAATATTCGACCTCTTCCTGGAAATGGAGGAAACCGAGCAGGATGAGATCGGCACCAGCGCCCTTGAGCTCGATAATGCGTTCGGCGACCTGTTGCGGGGTTCCGATCAAATTCGAGCGGAAGCCATCATTGTATTGAACGAGGTCCTGGAAGGTGGATTTGGCCCAATTTCCCTCGCGCTCGGGGCTGGCATTGCCTGCATTCTGGACCTCGTGGTGGAATCCACGAACCGCATCGGGGATCGCCTTATCGATGATCTCCTGCAAGACTTCCTTAGCTTCGTCTTCTGTTTGCCGGACGATACCGAAGGCATTGATTCCAATCTTGGTGCGCCAGCCCTTGCCAAACGCCTTTTCCTTGGTCCTGATGTCCTCGACCTGGGCCTTCAGGCCGTCCGGGGTATTGCCATTGGTGAAGTACCAGTCGGACACACGGGCAGCCATGTCGCGGGCTGCCCGCGAGGAGCCGCCCTGAAAGATCTCTGGCAGCGGATCGAGCGGCTTTGGCTTGAGCGAATAGTCGTTGAACCGATAGAAGTCGCCCTTGAGGGTGAAATTTTCCTCGGTCCAGATCCCGCGCAGCGCGTTGATGAATTCCTCCGAGCGGCGGTAACGCTCGTCATGGTCCAGCCAAGGCTCGCCGATTGCATGGAATTCGCCGCGGAACCAGCCCGAGACGATGTTGACCGCAACGCGTGCATTGGTGAGTTGGTTGATCGTCGCAATCTGCTTTGCGGCGAGCGCCGGATTCCAAGGCCCGGGAAGGAGAGCGGCGATCACCTTGAGTTTTTCAGTCGCGGCAAGGAGCGCGTGAGAGAAGCTGACGGACTCGTGCTGCTTGTCGGCACCATAACCTGCCGTGAATCGGATCTGGCTCAAGGCATAGTCGAAGCCAGACTTCTCGGCGATCTGGGCAAGCTTGCGATTGTAATTGATATCCCAGCTGGTGCGCTGTTCGATCGAAGAAATCACGAGGCCACCGGATACGTTCGGCACCCAATAAGCGAATTTGATCGGATTGTTGCTCACAGTCATCCTGTTTGTCCCTCAAGAATTAAGCTTTGCGTGAAGAAGAGCGACGATCTCAGGCAGGCAGCATCGTGCCGTCGCACCCACGAGACCGACGCGGCTCACGTGCTGTTCGTCGTCGTTTAAGCTATTGATTCAGAAGCGCTACGGTCGTCTCGGACGCGGTCCGAGCATGTGCATTTCAGCCGCACCAACACACGTTCGCACAAAAGCATCGACAAGCCGTGGGTTTGGTCAAATCACTCACCCCGTCGACGTTGTTGTTGCGCATCATGAGCGTCCCTGGCTGGCACCGTTGCATGATCTATCGTCTCAAAGAATTCTCGACGGCGCGAGTCGAAGACGAACTATTTTTCCTCCACTTAAGATAATCAATTTTTGTAATTTTTCATCAGACGCGATTTTTATTGCGCGAATGAGAACACCCACTGAATGAATGCGTACAAACTTGTCGCAAAGCTCACGATCGTCAGCCAACGTGTGTCTTATTCATCGAAAGGCCTTCAGCTGTTTTTCAACAGTCAGGCTCAGTCTTTCTTATCGTCCCATAAACTCTTCTAAAATCCTCGCCATGCTACCCCTCGAGGCAATGCACTCACCCGTTACGATCACGAGTGCTTTCGATTTCGTCTGCATGCTGGAACGGTCTTTTTTGCTGGCTGCCGAGATCCGCATGCCGCTCAACAGCTCAAACGCCGAAGTGACAAGGAGCGCTCAAATATATGACTAGCTGTCGCAAACAAAAACAGACATCCGGAGCGCGCGACGATGGGCGCGATGCCTTCGTACCGGCGTGGCTGGACATCAACTGATGCCATGTCCCATGGTGACAAGCAGACGCCTCGCGACTTCGCACCTTGAGATCTTCATCGCTCACAGAACGCTTTTTCATCGGTGATCGTCCATCGAAAACTGTGGAGGATAGCGGACAAACGATGTCCGTTGCCGACTGCGAGCGAGCCATGCTCCTGCGGACCACGGAGGCGTCTAGCGCGGTTGTTTGCTTTTGGAGCCGCCGAGCGCCGCGCGTTGGGATCAGCGAGGTTGAACCTACAGTTCGGAGGCAAAGAATTCGGAGGCTGGCGTCGGAAAAGCCATCACGAAGGCGGGACTTCGGACAACATCGACAAGGTCGTTCATGAGGTGCAGAGCGATGAACCGGATGCCGCTCACGGCGACGCCACGCATCGGATTTGATTCCACTGAAGGCGACCTTTTTCGGCGCTTCGATCGCTCCAATGAGTCCAAAACATCCCGCGTCTTTGCACCTAATACGATGCGTTCCGCTAACTTTGGCTCATGCGGTCTCCCAAAAAACCCAGCATCGGCGCTCTTGTCCATGACCGGCGCAAGCGCCTCAACGCTAGCCAACGCATTGGCACCACCCGCTAATACCGAGCGTGGTCACGTGCATGCCGAGTTGCGACTGCTGCTCTGTACCCTTGGGCTTCCGCCTGGATGCAAGCCGATCAGTCCGGGTACGCTCAAATCCCGCGTTGAGATCAACGCGGTCGTGACAGGAGCTAGAAACCAGAAAGAGCGACCTTGTTTGACCTGTTGGTGGGCTCCCCGCGGCCGACCATTTGGAGAGCAACTTGGTCCATTAATAAACCACTCTAGGCATTACGGTCGATTTATAGATCAAAACATCGAAGCTTCAGGCCGCAACGGCAATCGTCGAAAAAGGAGAGCCGCTGACGCAGGACCTCGATCGCGCGCTCATACATGGAAGCTCGATCGGCGGCGCCCGGCCCAAGACAGTGATCACCTCAGACAGCACGAAGTACATCGCCAAGTTCTCCTCGCAGAACGACCTTTACAATGTCGTGAAAGCCGAGTTCGTAGCCATGCGACTGGCCACCAAAGTGGGGCTTGCTGCGGCTTCCGTCAGCCTTGAGCGCGCCGCTGGCAAAGATGTGCTGCTGATCGAACGCTTTGATCGGCGATGGGCCGATTCCGTTGAAAAAGGCCGGCGGTTGCGACTCAGAGATACCAGTGATTCAGTCTGTCTAGTTGGCAGGACTGAAGATCATGATGGGACATCGGCAA
>NZ_JBANBA010000093.1:0-39410 GCF_059803475.1 Bradyrhizobium sp. UFLA05-89
CGCCTAAGAACAAATCCGAACTCGCCGACGCGATCGGCGACTCGCTCTCGAGCAAAGCGGATATCCTGGGGCCGGGATCGATCGCCTCGACAAACTCAGCCCGGGTGGCAAACGGGAAGTCGTCGCCACCCCACAATCCGAGCCGCTGGGCATAGGCGAGATTGTGCACCGTCGTGGCGCCGGTTGCCGACACATAGACCACACGCGCATTCGGCAAGGCATGCTGGAGCCGCAGGCCCGCACGCCCCTGCTGAGAGGCCGCCTGGTCGCCGCGCTGGCTCTTGCCCCCGACCGCGTTCTGCATGGCGTGGCTTTCGTCGAAGACGATAACTCCGTCGAAATCGGAGCCCAACCATTCGAGGATCTGCCGCACGCGCGAAAGCTTTTCGCCGCGCTCATCGGTCCGTAGCGTAGGCGGTAAATAGGACGCCTTCCGAGAGCCTGATCGGGGTACCTTGACGGAAGCGCGACAGCGGCGTCACGAGCAGCCGCTCCAGGCCAAGCGCGGACCAGTCGCGCTGCGCGTCCTCGATCAGCTTGTCGGACTTGCTGATCCAGACCGCACGACAGCGGCCCTTGAGCCAATTGTCGAGCAGGATGGCGGCGACCTGCCGACCCTTGCCCGCGCCGGTACCATCGCCCAAGAACCAGCCGCGGCGAAAGCGGACGGCATTTTCCGCGTCGTCGCGCGCAGCTGCCACGACGTCAAAAGTCGCATCAACTGTCCAGGAACCCGCGAGAAACTCCGAATGCGCTTCTCCGGCATAGATGACGCTCTCAAGCTGGGCGTCCGATAGGATGCCATCCGCCACGAGGTTGGCCGGCAGGTGCGGACGATAGGACGGCTTCGGTGGCGCAACGGAAAACGGTAAAGCGCTTTAGAAACGGAATCGTGCCTGGTTCCTCCCCGGTCTTTGCCGGAAGCTTCTCTCCCGACCTTCGACCCGTCGCGACGAACCCGGTCCGCACTCTCACTCTCAATCTCGATGACGGCTCACAGCCGGAGACCTCGAACCGTATGGGCCACGTGCCCGACCCGTCCGGACAACCTGCAGCTCGATGCCGAAAATTATGACGCCGCGCCCCTACCCGTCTGAGGGCCACGGCGTCTGAGCAGCGAGATGGCGGCGGACGGGATCAGGAAGCTTTGTGCGCGAGGTGCGCGGCTCCTCTCGTCACTAAAGGGTGGGCGGAGCGAAGCGGAGAACACTAAGGGTCGCGAGACCCGGCTAAGAGGCACCCGCAGGAGGGTCAGCATAGCGCCGACGCGTAGCGGCGAGACCCGGGACCGAGTGCAGTCGCGAGACCGGTTAAGAAGGCACCCGACCCGAAGGGCAGTGATAGCGACGCCGGCATGCACTGACGGCGGGCCCGAGGGCGAGTGCCGCCGGCGAGCGACTCAATGCGGCTTCACGTCTGCTTGGTATCAATTTTGCTTTTGTGATAGCGTCTCACTCGTGCGCATGTCTATGCACGGCGTGGGCATGTTCACTGAGAGCCAATTTTTACAGAGGACGACATGGCCAAGAAAGCGAAGAAGGCAAAGAAGACCGCGAAGGCAGCCACCAAGAAGGTGGCAAAGAAGACTTCAAAGAAAAAGAAGTAGTCGTATCGGCTACTGATCTATTGCCGCCTTCGGGTCGCAACCCGCATGAAAAGCGAGACCTCCCAAAGGATATGAAGCGTCCTTTGCAGCCGTTTGGTATCGCGGCAAGGTAAGATAAGG
Source organism: Bradyrhizobium sp. UFLA05-89 (assembly GCF_059803475.1). Lineage (NCBI taxonomy): Bacteria > Pseudomonadati > Pseudomonadota > Alphaproteobacteria > Hyphomicrobiales > Nitrobacteraceae > Bradyrhizobium > Bradyrhizobium sp. UFLA05-89. Next base: position 1,727 of record NZ_JBANBA010000093.1, read on the forward strand.
CCGGACCTTTGTGCAGGTGGCTGCTGAATAAAGGTCCGGTTTTTCATTTCTGCCCTGCCAGGGCGTGATCTGCTCGTGCGCGAGGGATCGAAGCCGCAAGGCCGAGACGCTGTGCGGCTCGGTTCACGAGAGCCCGGTGCGGCGACAGCCGCACGCGCAAAACGGACAAGGAGCGACCACCGGAGCTCGGACGTCTGGTTTCAGTTCGTTCTTGCTTAGCCTAGCACCTGGCCGGTGGAAAATTTAGCCTTTGAAAAACCACGAGATCCCACGATCCCGAATCCCAGTCGTGTGTTAGCGATGGGGAACGCCTGCGGGACTAAACGATTCGTCTCAGCGTGGGAGCACCAGGCGGAGCTTTGTTTGCAAGACCTCGCGCCGTCAGACGAAGCAATTCGCTTCACAAAAGGCCGCTTTGGTAATTGGCCGATCCGGCCAAAAAGGAGATCGGTAGCGAGTACTGATCCTCTCAAGCGGCAAGCTTTCCGATCACGTCAGCCTGCTCGAGAGTCTTTCGCAGCGCTTCGTCCGAGACGTGCGTATAGATCTCCGTCGTGGCAATACTGGAATGCCCGAGAAGTCGCTGCACCATTCGAATATCAACACCGGTTTCGATGAGCAGCGTAGCCGCCGTATGTCGCAGCATATGCGGAGTTATGCGACGCTTGATATCTGCAGCCCTTGCGAACGTCCGCAGTCTCGGACGAAAGGAATAAGGTCTCAGTCTCGATCCATGCCGATTGACGAAGAGAGGCTCGTTCTGGCTGACCTTGGACCTCTCGCGGATCAGTCTGGCGAGCCTCTTTTTGAGGGCTGGATCCGCAACATAAACCATACGGTCACGCGATCCTTTGCCGCGGATCCTGAGTTTCGCGGCATCAGGACTTACGTCGCCGACATCGATCTTGCAGAGCTCGCCGACCCTTATACCGGTCGCCATCATGAGTGCGACTTCCAGTTCCGGAGGCCTCGTGACGCCCCGCCGGGCACGGCCAGTACCCGCGGCCGCCAGCAGTGCAGCACTCTCGTCTCGGGATAGGGACCTCGGTAACTGCTTTCGCCGAGGCAACTTCAACCTCCACCCAACGAACGGATCAGCCTTCAGGCCTTCATCTTCAAGAAAGTGAAAAAAAGCTCTGAGGCATGCCAATCGGCGACGGATGGTTGCCGTCGATTGCTGTCGTTCTAGGCGCATATTCTCAAGATAGCTCTTCAGCGTCTCGGTTGTAATACCTGCGAGGCTCGTACGCACGGGAAGCCATCGCTGAAAATCGTGAAGATCGTATTTGTAAGCTTGAAGGGTGTTGTCGGATAACTGCCTTTCGATCGAGCAATGGTTCAAGAACTTCTTGCTTAGCTTCGACAAGTTCATGATGCACCTGATGCGGACATTCCAGGAGCACATGTGCCGTAGAGGATGGTTTTCCGCTACCTCATCCTAGAGGCTTCATTGAAGTAGGGTTACCATTCGCGCAAGCGACACGCTCAATCTATCTGGACTGATCTTTTGCTCTGGCGTCCAGATTGGAGCACACCGAATCGGCGCGCGCCTAGGTCCGCACGCCTGCCTTGATCAAGGATCGCCTTTCTGTCGGTACATCCAGAAAAGCTCGGCAGGCTCCTGGTGGAAGCAGCCTATAGTCTTCCGTCAACTCCTCGTGGGCTTCGATGTCACGCACCGCAATGCTGCCGCCTAGCCCGCCAGACAAATTGGGTGTTTCGGAATGGTTGAGGAAGACCCCGTTGTCTCTCGACAGGATGATGCGGCCGTCCGTGTGGACGAAGCTTCGCGACACAAGCACTTCGCGCACCCTCGCGGGCACGCTCTTGAGTTGATCGAATGAGATTTCCTGATCAACCATGGAGTTGAAAATCCACACGAGCGTGCCCTTGGCAAGAGGCGTTGCGGCAAAGACACCCGTTCCATGGATTTCGCTGGGGCCCAAATAAGTTTCAACCACTAACATCTAATCACCCCACCACCCTCTTCCGCCGACATGCAATCTATAGATGTGAGCATAGATGCGTTGGTTCAATCAATATCTCATAACACCTGTTTATGGGCACGATGCACGGCTTGATCGGCGCGTTGACCTGCGCGCTATGACCCGTCCGACGGAGACACCAGAGGCGCTTGCACTGCTTGGTCGGTTGGTCGCCGAACGCGCGGCAAATCCCGCTCGGCATCTTGCAAGGATCTGTTTCTTCCTTGGCGCGGGGGCGGACCTGAGCTCCGGTGGCCTGACTTTCTGGGAGCTGAAGCGACAGGCCATTGTCGAGTTCGGCAAGAGGAGACTGTTTGACGTTACGGGCGTCGAAGAGATTGAAGCTCAGTTTGAGGCATTGTTCGCAGCCCAGGAGCCCGACGACAAAGCCTTGATGGTTGACTGGCTGTTTCATCGCATGCAGCCGCTGCGGCCTTCCGATGCGTATAAGCTGCTGGTGCTGCTCGCTGAGGCGGGCGGGGTTGATTCAATCATTACGACCAACTTCGACGGCATGCTGGAAAAGGCTCAGCAGGAGCTCGGACGCGACTTGTTCCAGATCTACGCTCCGGGTGTGGCGCGTCCCTATCTGCTATTCAGCGAACGGTTCCAGCCGCCGCGCAAACCCTACCTCAAGCTCCATGGCGACATTGCATCACGCTCGCTTGCATTCCTGACGACCGAAGAAGTGCAAGCGCCTCCCTACGATTCATCGATGCTAGACCTACTTCGCGAAATATTGCGAACGCACGACATCGTGTTTGCCGGCTATGGCGGCAACGATCCCAAGCTTGCTGAGATCATCGCGGACGCTGTCAGCACCACCAAGAACAGAATTTTCTGGTGCGGTCCAACGCGCTTGGCTCCGGATGCGCCCCTGTCTCGGCTGCTTGGCAGCCGCATTCGCCAGGTGCGGGCGAAATTCGACGACCTGCTGATGGAAATCGCGCGTCCGGTTCTCGAACGGCCTTCTCTACAGGTTACCGAGCCATCCTATCTGCGCTGCCTTTTTGACTGGCGACTTGACTATTGTAATCGCGAGTATCTCCAGGCTTACGGCGTTCGCGACGGGACCTCTCTTGTCGATACGTTTGCGCGACGGCCGCGCATCGAGGAACAGGTGCGGTCCTTCTTGCTGTCTAACCGCGCCTTGACCGTGGTCTCTGGTCCATCGGGCTTCGGCAAGACGACCCTCGGCATCAGGCTGAACACCCTTTGGAGCGAGGACCGCTCGAGCCGTCTGCTGCTGGTTCGATCCCGCGCACTCCCGAGTAACGGCGATATCGAGCAGCACGTCGCCGAGCAGCTGGGCGGGCTTGGTTCGCGCGGTCCATTTTCGCTCTTTCGTTTCGAGCGGTGGCTCGCCGAAAACCAGCTGCGTCTCGTACTCTACATTGATGGCATCAACGAGTTCAGCCCCGATCTTGCACGATGCATTCAACTCTTCCGCAACATCTTGCGGTTTTGCTATTTCCTCCCCGAACACGACAGCGCCATACGCGTGATTGCCACCATTCGGCAAGAGACATGGAACGTCATGCTGTCTCATCTGGATCTGATGCAACTGCAGAAGGCGTTGTGGTCCGACACGACGATTGATCAAGGCGTCGCCACAATCGCGTGCGGCGAGTTCAGTGACGATGAGCTGAGTGACGCCGTGGCGCGCCTCTACGACCGCGGCTATGCCAGGATCGAGACCGACCAGATATCCCCGACCGTCTTCGCGCAACTGCATGATCCCTACCTGTTTGGGACCATTGCGGATGCCTCGCATCGTGGCATGTCCGCAATTCCGAGCGCTGGTCTCTATCAGCGCGCGATCGAAGAGAAGTTGAGCCGCCGTGCTTCGCTGATCGACGCGCCGACGGTCAAAGATCTGCTGGCAAGCGTGGCCCTTGGCTCTCTCACGAGGCAACAGGACAAATTTCGCGAGATCGACATCGAGCCTGCAGCGATGCGGGGCGAAATCATTCGGCTCATGAAGGATCTGCATATATTTGTCGATGCTGGCGATGGCTATTTGCAGTTCGATCACGACCGGACTTTTGAATACTTCCTTGCCTTGGGATTTAGCTCGGGCCGAGGACCAAGCCTTGAGACCGTCGACGACCTCTTGAGGTTCCTGAAGTCGTTCCGAACTCAGCCAAAACCGATCGCGGCTGCGCGGCTTTACTTCGAACTGCACTCGCAAAGGCGTTTTTCGACGATCGACAAGGTGTTGCGATCCCTTGACGATTGGGGTGGTCAGTACGGACTGGCAGACCGCGAGCTGTTGTATGGCTTCGGACGCGAGGTCCTATCCGACATGGCCGAACAGGCCGACCCCATCGCACGACAATATCTGCTTGATGTCTCAAGCGCCGCTGGCCGCGACGGCGTCGGCCCGAGCCTGCTGCGAACGGCAGTGCAATTCGGCGCCGGCCTGCCGGTGCAGGACGCCTTGGCGATCCTTGCCAATATTTCAGACTCTGTGTCTTCCCCCGTCGCAATCGAAGCCAATATCTACGCAATCGATAGGCTGGTGAAGCTTTATCTCGAAGCGGGCTGCCCGGCCGTCCTGTTTACGAGGGTAGCTCCCTACGACGCTTTCTTCGGCGACGCACGATGTCCTGCATGGCAGCGCCTGGGACGGCTCCTAAATCTTGCCGCGCATCTTGGTCCGGACAATACCCATGAGGACGAATATGCTGAAACCCTGAACTCGCTCAACACTTCGCTGGACGCTCTGCTGGGAGAGTATCCCTCTTGGTCAGCTGACGATGCGGCCGCGATCGCCAATCACATCAGGAACTATTGTGATCGCCTGCTGTTCAATGCTCCGCTTGAGGACCTCGAGCAGTTCTTTGCACGAGAGGATCGAGGGGACCTCCTGGCCATCCTTGAGCGATTGCAGACAGGCATGGTTCTGACCGAACATGAGTTCGCAGCCCTGCGGCCCTACACCGAGACGCTCGATACCGAAGTCGAATACCATTTTTGTCATCTCTTCCTGGCGATATCCAGCTTCAATAACCGCGATGCGACGATCGAGCTCGTTAAGAGCCGCTTGCGATCGATCTCACCGACCTGCTCGCCGATCGAGATTGATTTCCTGCACGCCGCGCTTGTCTATCTCCATGTGTTGCACACAGTTCCCTATGATACTGGCGCGCTCGAGGAGTTCGAAGCGAGGATCCTGCGCGATTGGCCCGCTGTGTTGCTCTTCAGGCCAGGTGTGACGCGCGGTGAACGACGCGGCTTTCAAGATCTGTTCGACCGCGTTTTCGAAGATGGCTTTGGTGTCATCTATCCGTACGGGGTTCTGCTACCGTCGGTCCGTCGACGCAAGCAGCGGTATATCGACTACTTGCGCGAGATACATGCAGAGCGCACCAGCCAGCTTCCGCTCTACAGTCAGTATCTCGAAAAGTATCTCGCCGATGGCAGGATCGAAGAAGCGATTCAGATCTTGCAGGCTTTGGCCGGCGTCATCGTCTTGTGGCCCGCCGAAGGCTTGCTTACCCTGCGGAGCGTTATTGGTCATCCCGATACCCGGATCCGGCGCGCCGTCGTGCGCGTTCTGGCTGAAGCCTACAGTCGTCACCCTGCAGAGACATTGTGGTTTCTCAAAAATAGCGGCGCTGCCGTAAGCGACGAAGACTTGATCGAGATCAAGATCCGTCATGATGCCCATATTGGTCGCCGGCAAATCAACGAAGAGGAATGGGCGCGGGTCGGTCACTTCCTGCTGTCACGCCCCGGTGCCCTCAAACTCCTCATCGACTGTACGCACGAGTTGCTGCGCGCAAACTCACTCGATGAGGCCGTTCGCGCCGTGCTTCATCAGCTCGGACTTTTGGCATGCCGATAGAAATCCCCATCCAGAAACAGCCCATCGAGTTCCATGCCGACAAATGCGTCAACCGCGTCGAGCGGGCTTTCGACAATCGGCTCGCCGCGTCGATTGAAAGAGGTATTCAACAACACGGCGCGGCCAGTGAGGGCCTCAAACTCCCGCAACAGGCTTACCAGAAACCCGTCGCCGTCAGCTGGTATGACCTGAACTCGGGCGGTGCCGTCGACGTGAACGACTGATGGCGCTGCGTCGCGGCAGCGATCGCGGACGCGCGCCACTCGAAGCATATAAGCGTCGGCGCAGCGACGATCGTAGAAGTAATCGTCATAGCGTTCCTCCAGCACCATCGGCGCCAATGGCCGAAACGGCTCTCGCTTTTTGATGATGCGGTTGATACGTTCTCGCGTCGCGTTGTTGAGCGGATCGGCAATGATGCTTCGCCCTCCCAAGGCGCGCGGGCCAATCTCGGAGCGGCCGTTGAAGAGTCCAATCACTTCGCCTACGGCTAGTCGCCGGGCGAGCTCGGCGGGCGTTCGCACCGATGGATCATGGCTCAGCCGTGGATAGAATTGCTGGACAGCGGCGGCCCGTTCCTGCGCCGAATAGGTTCGTCCCGGTCTCGCGAGGGAGGGGTTGAGCGGCTGGCCTCGAAAAGTCAATCGAGGATTGCGGCCGTTTACCGCAAATTCGTGAAGCCAGAGTGCCCCCAATCCCAGGCCAGCGTCGCCGCAGTGAGCGGCGATAGAAAACGGGACGTCGAATGGAGCGGATTCGATCAGATGGGAATTGGTTACCGTGTTGAGCGCGCAACCGCCGGCGAGGCACAGCTGGTCGATCGCGCGGTTCTGAAAGAAATCGAGGGATCGCAACGCGGCATCATTCATTAATGCTTGAACGCTTGCAGCCAGATCGGCGCTTCCCGCAAAGAGATTCGGGGACCTGCGCAGGATGGCTTCTAACAACGCAGGAAATCGAGGATCATCCAGCGTGCAGCGAAAGAAATCCGACGGCTCGCTGCCATAACGAACGAATTGGCCAAGCTCCTCAGCGTGGAGCGGGCGCCCATAAGAGGACAGGCCCATAGTCTTTCCGGCCTCGAGCGGTTCATAGCCGAGTTGTGCAGTCACAAGCTCGTAGAGCAGGCCCATCGAGTCGGTTACGACGACGGGAAAATCGTCCCCTTCAACGGTGGCATCACCGAGCGTCTGGCCAAGACATTCGTGACCATCAGGTCCAAAAAGGAAAAAGGAAAACGTCTCGCGCTTGCAGCGCAGCTGATCTTCTATAGGACCGACTATTGATCCGAAACCGTCATAGACGAGCACACCAGCCGTGGAATCTGGCGGGACCATCATATAGGCCGAGGCCGCATGGCAAAGATGGTGTGAAAAGAGGCGGAGATTGTGGTCACGAAATGCGATGCGCAACCTGGCAGGCAAGGTATCGCTCGATACAATTGCGGCAATGTCGGAGAGACCTATGCCCTCTGCGTCCAGGCAGTAGTCGATCGCGAGTTGCACAGGACTCTCAAACCAGAGCGTCTTTCCGTACTTGCGTCGCGACAGCCGTTCCTGTTCGATGACCACACGGATATCACCATCGTACATCAGAGCGGCAGAGAAGTCGTGGTCAGAGCCGCCGAGCCCAAGGATCCATCGCGGCATTTTAGTCGGATCCATATTTCTGTAGTCCGAATCGGACCGGATTCGATCTGATGAAGCGGGCGATGTCGACGTCGCGATTGGTCTCGCCGACAATCCAGGGCTGACAGAGTTCGGGTGCAAGATCCGCAAAAAACAGGATGCTGATCCGCTCGTCGCAATCATGGGGGGGGCGCACTTGATGAAACAGGGGCTGCAACCGACAATCGGTCATCAACGCGGCAACGCCGCCCAACATTGCGACGGGGCGATCGGATGTCGAAACCGGTCGAAACGTACCATCCAGCATCCTGACCTCGAGGCCAGGCGCGGTCCCATAGACCAGCGTCAGAAAATGCCCGTCTTCGTGCTCTTCATTGATGAAGGAGGATCGCACTTGGCTCGGACGCGAATAGTTGATTTGAAGCGTCGACCAACGATGGACGCCGCCAGCAAGCGACGCCTGCCATGTGCCGTTCGTCAGACGATTGGCGATCGCAACGATGAGTTGCTCGGCGATCCGCTCCAGCACAGAAAATGCCGCAGCCGTCCGACGATTGAGTTCGGCAGCTTCACGCAGTGGATAGACATAAGTCATTGAGGCGACGGTCGTCGAGAACGTCTCCATTTCGTCGGGACGATCGGCAGCTTTCGAGTATTCTATTCCGTAAGGCCGGTAGCCAATCCCGGTGCCTGCTTGGCATTTGGCTTTTTCAGCGGGATCTGCGCGAAAAAAGTCGAAGGCGGCGGATACCACGCCGGCGAGGATTTCGGTCTCCCCTGGCGTTAGCTGAATCTCCGACCATCCCTCTTCGACCAGCTGTTTGAAGGCGGATTCCGGAACTCGAACGGTGGCGGCCATTCGGTCTTAAGCTTTCTATAAACAGGTGTTATCGTATGATTTCGTCAAATTGGCGAACCTAGCGATTCGTTCTACATCAAATTGTATCTGGACGCCGTGGTCAAGGCAGCGCGGCAGGCACGAGCGCGCCGCCGTTGGCGACAGGATCTCAAAGGACGCGCGAGCCGACGATTATACTTGCTAAAGCACTGAACACGCGCTGGTTTTGGAATCGGTCGGTCCAATCCATCATGGGCGCCACGGAAAAGCGATAGTCTTGATATTTCAATCGTTTATCCTATCCTCTCAATGGGATGGAAGAAGAACGTGTGCACTCCAAACTAGCCGAAATTGCACACGTTTGTACCCGTTTTGACCTCCCGGTGCACACATAGTGCACACGAAAGCCGGAGTGCACACGCGTGGCGACCTTCACTCAATTGGGATCGGGAAACTGGCGAGTTCAAGTCCGCCGCAAGAACCGTTATGTGGCCGAGACTTTCCGGCGGCGCAAGGACGGCGAAGAATGGGCGCTCGAAATGGAGCGCAACATCGACCGCAATGGATCATCCAAGCCGCGCGTGGTCCGGAACGTTCTCACGTTCGGCGATCTGGTTGACTTGCACGACGAAGACATGCGCGAAGTTGGCAAGCCCCCTCGCCGATCAAAAGCTGCTGTCATGACCTCGCTAAAGACTGAGCTCGGCAGTGTGAAGCTGACCGCGCTTAATCGAGAGCGGCTGATCGAGTTCGGAAGAAAGCGTGCCAAGCAGGGCGCAGGCCCCGCGACGTTGGCGATCGATATGTCTTTCATCCGCACGATAATAACGCACGCCGCCGCCGTGCACGGTATTGAGGTTTCAGCCGAGGAAGCCCGCCTCGCGCGCGTCGCGTTAAGCCATCTCAATTTGGTCGGAAAGAGCAAGGAGCGTGACCGACGGCCCACGCAAGACGAACTCGACGAGCTAATTGAATACTTTGAGACGAACCGTCGGCAATTCATACCGATGGGACGCATCGTCAGATTTGCCGTCGCAACGACATTGCGCCAGGAAGAGATCTGCAAACCCGAGTGGCCACTGGTCGACATGAAAAAACGGCTGGTGATCATTCAGGACAGAAAAGACCCTAGGAATAAGGATGGAAATGACCAGAAAGTGCCTTTGCTCAATTTAACAGGCTATGATGCGTGGGAGGTCGTGCTTCAGCAGCGAATTGTGACGCGAGGCTATGGGCGAGTCTTCCCCCACAACCATAGGTCGGTAAGTGCGGCGTTCACCCGGGCATGCGACGAACTCAAGATTGAAGACCTGCACTTCCACGATCTGCGTCACGAGGGAACGAGCCGTCTGTTCGAAGCAGGACTTCCAATCGAAAAGGTAGCGCTGGTCACCGGCCACAAAGATTGGCGCCAGCTGCAGCGGTACACCAACCTTAAAGTTGAAGATCTTCTCAAGCTGCAGTACGCCCAGCAGCCGTCGATGGAAGAATTTATCAAGATGTTGGCGTAAGGCATCTCTCAAAATTGATACGGACGGCATTCGGCGATACTCAGATTGGAAGGCTACTGCTCTACCACTGAGCTACACCCGCGACAGAGGCTCCCGCGAGATGAACTTGATCGCGCCTATCCGGCCCCGGCGCAAGACTGCGGTTGGCCTCGACGAACCTTGCCACTGTAACTTATGATTGAAGTCGAGCAATTCAAATCGTTAAGGTGCGCAGGCACTCAACAAGCAGCAGACGGTCGTTGGCCTTTCTGATCCAGCCTAGGGGGGACAATCAGTGGCAATTTTTGATCGCCCGACATCGATCGCTCTAGTCGGTTTATTGTCCAAGTTTCTCTCTCTTTGTTATTTGAATTCTCGCGAGTTGCTCTATGGGCTCAAAATCGCCTGGATCAGCGTCGCAAGCGTCATTGCGGGCGTGCTGCTCTTCTATACTGCAACACAGGCGCAGGATCTGTTCTTTGATGCGCCCGGCGGCCTTTGGTCGACTATCCATTTTTGGCTGATTTTCTATGTCCTGATGGTCGTTGCATGGATCGCGCCCGTCTACGCATCATCAACGTGGATTTTGTCTCAGTTTCGGCCGCGAGTTACGGCAAATGCAAGTATCGCTCCAGTCAAACGCTGGGTTAGGCGACTCATCCCTCGATATCTTGTTGCCGCGTGCTTTCTAGCTGCCTTCATCGGGCAGATCTTGGCCCTCGCTAACGCCGCATCCGTTGATGGGCTCGATGGGGGTTCAGAATTGAGCGCCATCATTGATAATGTTGGCACAGGCCTTGTAATCCTAACCGCATATTTCGCTATTGCCGTGCAGACCACTTGGCTGCTCATTTGGCGTCCCATCAGCAATGTCGCCAACGCTGGACGTCGCCGTTTTCTCAAAGCGATCTGGTGCTTTGGCGCGATACCAATAGCGCCACCTGCCCTGTTCCTTCTCAACGTAATATTTGCTTTTCGAGTCACAATCGCTGTTAGCGCCTCAGCTTGTGTGCTCACGACATTCTGGCTCTACCTCAGACATCGCGGCACAACGGCGCTCGATCGGTGGTCACTTATCCGCGCTATCGCGTGGTGGACCACAGTAGCGGTTATGGTAACGCCACTCTTTGTTACATCGGTATTTTTTCTCGTCATCATCGCTTTATCTCAAGACTCAAACAGGCTCGGTCTACTTCAATCTGCAATCTTGCCAATTATCACGCTGGTCTTAGCTTTCCTCGTCTGCCGACCGTTGGCGCTTCGCTCGAAGACGCGAATTTGGCGCCAAGCGGTGACGATCGGACGGATCGCATCTCGTTGGCTCAAGCCGCTTCAGCCGCTCATCGATCGCGGCACACTTAATTCCGTCTACTTCGTAACGATGATCGCTTCGTTCGTTATAATGTTACTTTTGTTCATCATTAATCCGGCGCTCTCCAGCGAATATGTGCGGCGCGGCTTGATAGTGCCCATCGCGTTGGGATTGTATGTCCCGATACTCACTTTCCTGAGCTATTGTTCGCTTCGTTACCGCACACCTCTCATAGCCGGTGCAATAATCTCAATTGCGTTGGTGGACTCATGTATGAGGGATCCGCATGATGTTAGGACTACTGATCCAACCTCCCAACGATCATCAATCGATGAAAGCATCACACGATGGGCAGAGGTCAACAATTGTAAACTGGAGGCAAGCCCGGCCGCGCTTGATGCATGTCCTTCACCGATAATTATCGCGGCTGCCGGCGGGGCAAGCCGCGCCGCATTTCTGACCGCAGGGCTGATCGGAGAACTGCTGGACGAGAAGTCGACGAAGATCTCGCCGTTTCCGGGGAAGATTGACTCTCCCTCGTTCAGTCCGGACAGCTCCCGCTTGGTTACTCTGTCCGGTGAGGTCGTGGCGCGTCTCTGGGACACCGCATCTGGCAAGCAGATCTCCGAGCTCAAGGGGCATAAGGACCTCGTCACCTCTGCCAGTTTCAGTCCCTCTGGCAATCTAATCGTCACAAGCTCCTACGACAAAACAGCCCGCCTTTGGGACGGCAAAACAGGCATGCAACTGGCTGTCCTCAAGGGGCACACGTATGTTCTGAGGACGGCCTCGTTCAACGCTACAGAAACTCGCGTTCTAACCTTGTCTGGTCTCGACGTCGCGCGCATCCCAGATGACGCAAGACTTTGGGACGCAGCAACCGGCAACGAAATTGCGAGACTTCGCCTGGGGGACGAGAAGGTACGCAGCGCAGCTTTCAGCCCCCTCGGAACCCGGATCGTTACCACGGCCGAAGGCGAGTATGCTCCCGTCGCGCGCCTCTGGGATGCGCATAGTGGAGCGTTACTTCAGACGCTTGCTCAGGGGAAGGGTTTCGAATCGATCGATGTGGCTTTCAGCCCAGTAGCTAATAAACTCATCACTCTGGAGGGACCGTCGGTCAGCATTCAAGGCGCGTCCAACGACGAGAGCAATGTAGCGCGACTTTGGAATTTGGACGACGGACAACAAATAGCAGAAATAAAGGGCGTGATGTCCACCGGCGTCTTTAGTTCCGACGGACGCAGAGTGCTTTTATATCTGCCAGACGAAAGGCGAACGAAGATCGTCCTGCTCGATGCAAACACCGGAGCAGCCATATCGGATCTTACACAGCCTGGTCGAGAGAATTTTGGAGGAACCTTCAACCAATCTGGCGATCGCATTCTAACGCTAAGCGATGCCAATAGCCTGAACACGCAGGTTGCGGTGCTTTGGGACGGACGAACGGGACTGCCATTGACGATCATTCGGGAGCCGGAAGGCGATTGGATACGCCAAGCCATTTTCGATAACGCGGGTGGTCGAGTTATCACATTATCTGGCAACAGCGTCGCGCATGCGTGGTCAACCGAAACAGGCAAACGCATTGAGGGGTTCGAATTTAAGCTCGATAGCAATCGTCGGGAGACGGAGCTTCAGATTTCTCCTGCAGACGATAGGATCGTCGTTTCAGCGGGAGCTGCTTATGATACTTCCGTTGAAGATACGACCATCCAACTGCGAAATGGCAAGACTGGAGAACTGATAAAGGCGTTCAAGTTGAAATATGACTATTTGGGTAACGTGCAGATCAGTCCGTCTGGACGTCTGCTCGCAACGACTTCCGGAAGGCGTTCTGGTGATCGGCGACGCCTCGCTTGGGACGATGATAATTTGACTCAACTATGGAATACCTCTGACGGTTCACAAATTCAGATTGATGACCAACCGCGGATAGTCGTCCGATCAAATCGGCCGTTTGAGAAGCAGCTGTTCGCCATATCCGCTGTATCGGGAGGAGCGTTGGGCGCTGTCGTGGCTTATGCCGCAATAGCCGATGGTCAGGCCAAGGAAGCGACTGACAGAACACACCTACCGCCCTGTCGAAAGGATTTTCGCGCGTACGATAGTGACTGGTTTGTCCCGTACTTGACTAAGGATCCGGCGGCCCCAGCGATGGTCGCTCCCGATAAGAGCTGGCGCAGTTGTCTTGAATTACTGGTAGCCGGCGACTTTCTCTCACCAGTCATTGCTGACTTAATAGGCGACCCGTTCCAACTCTCTCCGAGAGGAGACCGCGCTGCTGTACTGGAATTGGCTTGGGAACGTCGGTATGACAAGCTTACGGCGAATAACGGCGCCGGGACTTTAGGCAAGGGGCTCGTTGCCGTACGCAAACAGGTACTTCAAGACAATCCAAGCAATTGGCTGCCAATTCTTATTCTGAATGGCACGTCGGTAACCACCGGTCGCCGGATTGTGGTTAGTGACGTAGCTCCATTTAGAAAAAAGCAAGACGGCAAGAGTGACAGACTTTTTGTCGATGCCTATGACTTCGACGAACTTTTCAACCCCGACTATACGGGCGCAGGCTTTCGGGATAGATCCATCAGCCGTGACATTCGACTCAGCACGGGTGCGACCATGAGCGCCCGTTTTCCAATAATCTCGCCGCACGGGACTGTCAGAACGGAAGACGGCAGAGTGATTGATCGCGTTGTTGATGGTGGCTATTTCGAGTATTTCGGCGCGAGCACCGCACTGGAATTATCGAAGGAACTGAAATCGCATGGACTCACGCCGATGATCGTTCTCATTAACAACGCGCCAGAGGTCCCGCCTATGGACTGCGTTAGTGAGGACACCAAGAGGAAAGAGATGCCGCCGCCACGCGGCGTTAGCCAGACAACGCTTTTTTCTTCAGTGGGATCGCCGCTTGATGCGTTGATCGGCGCAAGCGGAGCTCGTGGCACCTATGCAGCTGTACAACTTTGTGGCGAAGCGGGCGCCGATAACTTTGCCCTGATCAGCGTTAGCGACGAAAGGCTTCACTACCAAAAAGATGTCTCAATGAGCTGGTGGTTATCAAAGCGCACTCAAAAATATATCGATGAGCAGGTGAGCTCGCGCCCCTATTTGAATAGGCTGGCATGGGACAAAATTATTGCCGTTAGGTAGGCTGAGTTGGCGTCCTTTGCCAAACCAACCCCATCTAAGATGTTCGCTATCTGAGTAGCAAGCGGAGCCACTACTTCCCACCACTGACGCTTCTTTTACATAGTTCGTCGTTCCGTCGCCTCTGAAACATCGATCTAAACGATAGCATCGGATGCGACGACCCACGGCCGTGTCGGTCGCGGATCTTCGCACTGGTTTACCCTTCTGCGGCTGGTCTAAGCGAACTTCGACGTCCGACAACCAATTCTCTCCAAACCAGCTCGAACTGTTCGTTCAATTGCTGCGCGCCGCGCGACGACCAGCGCGATCATCAGCGATCTTGACGTGAGCCCAATGCTTGATGGCGCCTCGTGGATCCGTGGATCGAGCTTTTTGAACTCAATCGGAACGCAACGAACGAAGTGCCAGGTGCCGCTACGGAGGGTTAGAAAGTCGGGGATCTCACGCACGTGTTGGACCAAATGTTGGACGTTTTGTTGGACCTCGGTTGGAACAATACGTCTCGAAGTCTATATTTTTCGAGTCGTTGCGGAATTTTCGATGATTGCCGAGAGCGGCTGGAGCGGGTCGAACCCTCGTATTCAGCTTGGAAGTCTTCGAGTTTCTGCTGCGGTCTCAACAGGCATTCCGACAATTCGCAGCCTTTTAGCTTGTTGAGATCACTACAGAATTCGCTCTTGTCGGAATGGTGTTCGAGTTGGCTGTCGACTGGCGGCACGCGCACTCGGACTGCCCCTTGGCTCGACAGCCACCACACCTCAGGTTTTCAAGCGTCGATCGAGGTTCCACACGTCGAAACGAACACTGGCCGCGATCCTAAGCTTGGAGAAGCGGTACGCCTGTCAGCTCCGTCAGTTGCGCGATGAGGTTACTCCTGGCTCGAGATTGAGTGCTCGCGCTGCAAGACGAAGCGGGACGTCGACTTGGCTGCGCTGAGTCATCCCCCAACAACATTGGTCCAGGACCTCGCGAGCCGGCTTCGTTGCAGCAAGTGTGCTAAGGCCGGCCGACGGCCCGCGGCTACCCTCCTGCAACTGACAGCCCGTCCTCGCCAGGCACCTTCGGAGACCTGAACGTGTGCAACCTCTACTCGATGACGAAGAACGTTGACGCGATCCGCCGCTTGTTTGACGCGCTCAACAGCAGCGTCGGCAACTTGCCGAGCATGCCAGGCATTTTCCCAGACTACCCGGCCCCGATCGTCCGCAACGTGCCCGACGGGCGTGAAGTCGCCATGGCGCGCTGGGGTATGCCGTCTTCCCCGGAAGCGCTGATGAAGGCGGCGAAAAAGCGAGCCGAGAAGCTCCAGGCTAAGGGCAAGACGGTCGACTTCAAGGAATTGCTGCGGATGGAGCCGGACGGCGGCACGACCAACATCCGCAATACCAGCAGCAAACATTGGAAGCGATGGCTCGGGCCGAACAATCGCTGCCTGGTCCCGCTGACTTCATTTTCCGAGTACGATACCCTAGACGGGAAGAAGGTGCCGGTGTGGTTCGCGCTTGACGAATCTCGGCCCCTCTCCGCTTTCGCGGGCATCTGGACAAATTGGACATCCGTGCGGAAGGTTAAGGAAGGCCCAGTGACCGCCGATGTCTTCGGTTTCCTGACCTGTGAGCCTAACGCGGAGGTGAAACGCGTCCACCCAAAGGCAATGCCCGTGATTCTGACGACCGCCGAAGAATACGACACCTGGCTGCGGGCGCCCTGGGATGAGGCCAAAGCGCTGCAACGCGCTCTTCCTGACGGCATGCTAAAGATCGTCGCCACTGGCGAGAAGGAAGATCCAGCGACCACAGCGTAGGTTCTGCACAGGCCTGCGGAACACGTGGACAAGCTCAGACTCCCGCAAAATGGAATCCCTGCCCAGTGCTAACCGCACGGAACGAGCAACGGGCGAGAGGATTCGTCCCGGCAGGAGCGATCTTCATGCTGAAGACGAGAGAAAGACGGCCGGGAATCCGAACCTTGCGTGGTTGGGCGATCTCCGTACTGCAAGACGAAGGTGCCGTCCGTGAATGCGAGGAGCACGGTTGGATGAAAGATCGTGCCGATCCTCACGCCCGCGACAGAGCGCTGGAAATCGCGAGACAATATCCGCCGGCCGGACTGTCTGCTGGCCAAGCCGAGGCCGAGATTCGGGACGTGCTGGAATCGATCGGCGACACTTGTCCGGAGTGCCCGCACTGAGAACGGCATCGCCATTGCAGCGAGCTCTCCGGTGAAACTCATCGTCACGTAGGATGGGGTGAAAGCTTGCTGCGCGTGTTGACCGCTAAAAAACATCCAGCATAAAATTGCTGCGCAACTGAGGCGCTCTCACCCTCAACCTGGATTGGGCCGAAAATGGAGCTCCTTTCTGTCAGGCACCCTTTCCCCCATGTGCTCGCGGCGGGTGTGCTAAGCCGCAAAGCGGAAGTAGGCGCACTTGCGATGCTTCGGAACCTGCAATGGCGCGAGCATTCAAATGGATTTTTTCGAATCAACATTGCTGCATGTACCGAACGATTGGCGAATATGGCAGAACTTCCAGCGCTCGTGAACATGATTCAAGAAATGAAGAAATTGCTAGAAAGCCAACTACGGTTGAGTCTTTCGAACAACGCAACAATGGTTGCACAATTGTATGATGGAAACTCCATCATTGGATTTCATACCGACCACGCGGATCGCGGTGTCAGACTGGTCCTGAATTTGAACGAGAGCTGGCAAATTTCCGACGGGGGCGTATGGGTACTTGCGAATCGACCCTTTGCGCGTCGCGCCCTGTTTTTGCCGCCGCTAAGCAATACGGCCTTCGCGTTTCCAACAAGCTCACGAAGCTTTCATGCGCTTACTCGGCGGTCAGCCGGACATTCTTACGCATTGATTGTGCACTATCCGGTCGCCAGCCGTGCCAAACTGTTGCCGAACATCATACCTTGATTACACGATGTTTTGGAGGCTCGGTCTGTTGCTCGGCGCCGAGAGCCACCGGGTTCCGGAGTTCTTCGAAGTCGATGAAGTCCATGCCGCGAGCCACCCTATGACGGAGTTCAGCCTGACAATCTAAGATTTCTTTGATAGTACGCTTCGCCATGGCCTTTACCCTCAAGCTCCTAGTTGTAATCTTACCAAATAGAGGTGGCCCCCACAACGTCGACGACTAACCCTAACCAGGGGATCTGTAAAATGACCTTTGATCCGCCTGATGAATTTATTACGGCGTTGGAGGAGGAAATTAACGCGGCCGGTCATTACCGCACCAAAGCGGAAATCGTGTTTGTCGTTGAGAAGCATGTGATCTCAATGGAAATGACCTCTACTATTATACCGATAGGGACGAAAGGCATTAAACGTCCAGCGATGGGACCCGCGCAAGGATTGTCGGTTATTAGGGGTAGCGAACGTTACTTTCTTGGGGGACAAGAGGTAAATCTTCGAGACGAAGAAACTAAGGATAAGAGGATTAAAGTCTCCGAGCCGGTCGACGATAGTTATTGCGTAAGATTTCAGAAAAACGGTTTACGCAGGCGGATAAGTGACGAGCATATTTGGTCCGCGCCCAACACTGGCTTCGAGGTTTTCTTCAGGTATGATGAGAACAAATATAGTTGTGAGGTCGAGAAAGTGTCGAGGCCCAGCGGTGCTGGTCTTCGGTCTGAGCGCCTCAACGACGAGTGCGTGGTATTCAGATATCCGATAGCATCATTCTCAAGTCAGAGTTTCACTTGGCGCGTCGTTTGGAAACCGTCGCATAAAACGACGGTCCAGAGGGTTGCAAGCCAATTTGTCGCACCAACTAGTCCAGCATCGGCGGGCGAGGTCAACTATTCAGGCGATCATCGCAGACGTTTGCGCGCCGCGCTGCTCGCGCGATTTCCAAAGCGTAGTGAGTTGGCCATGCTTCTCGATGATGCCCTCAGCGCGGATCTGGACGCCATGGTCGATGGCTCCGATCAGACAAAGGTGACTTTCGAGCTCACCAAATGGCTCGGCGTGGACCTTAAAGAGCGTCTTAAGCCTTTCTTAGCCGAAGCGATCAAGCGACGGCCGAACGCGGTCGAGTTGAAGGAGCTATATTTAGAATTGTTCGGAATAGACGAAGCCAAACTCGAGTAGCAGAAGTCGCCTTCGAACGAGTAGCGCTCTTCAGGGCAGGAGTTCTGTCCCCGGGGGTCCGGGAGCGTTGATTACGCATCCCCCGGAGCAAAGTACCCACAACCTCGAATCGACGTCGCGCCGTCTCAAGATCCCTTATCGCAGTCGTATGCCATAAAGTGGGCAGCTCTTGATGTTGATAGCTGAATGCCGGCACGAGCGCCTGGGGGGATAGCTTCGCCCCTGTACCGCTCGGGTTCATTGCATTGTCTCGCGGGACCGACGTCTAAGGGCCCAGCAAGCCGCGCTTGTTGGTTGCGGCTAGGTGGTCCAGGATCTGCGCCATGCGGACGCCGCGATTCACCTTATTTCGCCCCTGATGATGCAGGGCTGCTGTCTTCAAGGCGGTCGTCATCGTCGGCGAGCCGGATGAGCCAGGTTCGGTGTTGGCGCTGTAGGTGACGCCGTTTCCATCGGTTGCTCTGGTGACAGTGCCGAAGGCCAGTTTGAGCGGTGCCGCCTTTGGATGCTGAACAATGACAACGGGCTCGTTCTGCTTGAAATCATGAGCCGTGGGACGGATGTATTCGCGTGAGGCGACCCCCAGTGGCGGGAGATCAGTAACCCGCTCGGCGAGACCGACGAGCATGTAATCCAGAGAAGCGTCTGAGGCTAGGTGCCAAGAGTTTGCCAGCTTCACCTCGCGGCCTGGTTGCAGGTTCCCATCTAGGTCGATTTCGTAATCGAATCGCACAATCGCTTTGGCAGCCGCGCTTTCCGACAAACCGCCCGCAACGTGGAAAGCGGTCATGATCACGTCGGGGGCGACAAGGAAACCGGAGCCAAAGCCTTCTAACGAAACACTTGGGGGTTGCGGCTCGAAGCGGCATACAGCGCGACGTAGGCGCGCAAGCGTGTCCAACCATTGCGCGGCGTTTTCGAATGGCACACTCTCAACGACGATGCGTTCTGACTCACCTTCTTGACTAGGAACGAACCGGAATTGCTCGGCAATCGCTTGAAGCTTGCGGTTACCCCGATTTTCTGCCGAGGCTCCAATGATCAACTCCGTCAGCCGGCCGCGCGATCTTGCCCAGTTGATTAAATCAAACACAACTGTTGGCATTTCATTGGCCATCGTGATGTTCTGGAGCGGCTCGCCCAGTGTATCCTCGACGACGATTCGTAACTGGTTCAATTGTGGGAATGCGTCCAAGAGCGCGACACGAATTTGCTTTCGCAACGGACCATCGATGTCCATTGGCAGCCTCCGCTAGTCTACTTTGCCTTTCACGAGGGCAGCGAGCCTCGCGCCCGAAATCCTATACTTAAAAATTGCTCGGTTCAAAGTCGGCCTAAGCAAACCGGCTAAGCCCCACACCTCCGCCCTCCAGCGCGGCCGCTGCAGCGGCTCAGTATGCGAATTTGAGCGACGTCGTGCGCAACACCGACAGGGCAACGAATGATCACGACGCGCTGGGCATGCCGCCTCCCCCGCGGGCGGGCAATTTTCCAGTCACAAACATCCGCAACACCTCTCCGCCGCATGGGCGCGCCTCACTGCAGCCGGAGAACCGCTGCCTCGTCCCAGCAAACAGCTTTGTCGGGTGCCGGTGATCTTCACCACTGGCTAGGAGCGCGATGTCTGGATGATGCTGCTTGGCACGAGGCAAAGGCGCTGCAGCGACCTCTTTCCGACGACACACTGCATACGCGGCGCGGACAGGGAGGACAAGATGGCGGCTTTGAGTGCGAGATCGAACCAGGCCCTCCGCGAGAAGGTGGATCTTTAACGATGGGTCAGCAGTATATATTTTTTTAGGCTGGCTAGCGTCGGACGCGCCAGTCAAATGCAAGTAGGAGCAAGATGTCGTAGCTAGCAAATGACCAGCACCATCTCGGCTACATGAAGCGAATCTGCTCCGGCGCCTCCAAGAGTATCATAGATCCTTCGCCGATTCCCTCGTCGACACCGACCAACGGGTCGACGCTTGCCAACTCGCCGAAGCTGAGGCCGCTGCGTGCTTCGATCGACCGGATCGAGACCTGGGTAGCAACATTGAGCAGCGGCCAGGTTGATTGGCCAACGGCCCCTCCTTCCGGAGGGAGTATCGATGCTTGGTTCATTTCGAACCCGGTAGCGCAAAGATTGCCCGTGCTGTCGTGGATGAAGGCGACAACCTTCCAGAACGCCAGCGGAACTCGCATGCCGTCGACGACGGGATCCCGATCGTCCAAGTACGGGCCCGTAAACACCGAAATCTTCATCTCGTCCTCGCGCGCATTTTGCAGTGCATAGTCCTCGAGCGCGAGCCAGAGCGGCGCAACCAATGCCAGCTTTTGCGGTGCCGCATTCGTGACGTGCATCGAGTCGTCGTTACCGCGCTTGGCGGTCTCGAAATCGCCCCATCCGGTGTCGCCGCGACGGGTCATGTAAGCGCGCCCGAACCCCGACGGTACACTCGAACCCATGGTCTGTTGCGACTTCGGGATGCGAGGGTCCCACTTCCACACTGCCAGCTTGCTCTTCTTCGTGAGGTTACCGTCGACATTTGCGGCGCTAAAATAGCATAAGCCACGGGTACGACTCATTACGACCGAATAGTGCAGATATTTCAGCTCGGTCTGAGCCTTGCCGTTGAACTCGAATTCGAGCACATCATCCGCCGCACGCGTGATGGAAGGAAGGCCGACCTTGAGACTGCCGTCTCCGAGAAAATCGGGCTGGTAACCTTTGCGGTCGCGATAGTCGTCGGCAGCAGCCTGTTCAGGTTCTGATGCGAGGCGCGTTGCCGGGTTTGCGCGGCCACTTCGAACATTGTCCAAAATCTTCTTTACCACATCGGAACGAACGGCATAGCTGGTCGACAAAAAGGCGCCGTGCACGTGCAGCCCGAGCGCCTCGCCAGTGTCAAGATCGATGACCACCGATCCCGGGCAACTCCCGAGTATCGTGCAATTGTGGATTATCAACGATTCCTGGACAGCAGTGACCGCGCCGGTTGCGACGCGTTTCTTGCCATCGATTCTGCCGAAAATCTGCTCCATGAGTTCGGGCTCCGGAGTTCGGCTGTCGAATGCAGGATAGCCGATGAGCGCTACGCTTTCAGTCTCTCTTACGTTGGAAGCCAACTGGATCGGCTTTGCGAGACTCGAATTGCCACGGGTCTCGATCTCGAAGAAAGCAAGATCCAGATCCTGCTCTTCCTCGATGTGCAATGGTCTTATCAGTTTGAAGGTGAGCTCAGATTCGTTACCCGTCTCTTGAAGGAAGTCGACCTCAGCGCTAACCAGTCCATCGAGCCCCGTCTGAAAAACGTATCCGTCGCCCTTTCGCGCCAAAAACTCTCGCGCGACGTGGCGAGCGGTTACAATAATATTCTCGGCCACGAGCCATCCGGTTCCGATCCAATTCAGTCGCGCGCCCTGCAAATTGATGCGGCCGACAGCCCGGATCGCGCTATCGAGAAGTGGCTTGGCTCGCACGAGGCGAGCCTGCCAGATGTCGCTGTCGGCCTCATCGACGAAATTCAGTTGAATGTCGTTGTCCTTGACCGCGAATACCGGACGCTGGCGGCGCAGGATGATCGATTCCAGTGCGATTTCCTGGCTTATGTGGGGAGGCGACACGGTTTCGAGCGCCTCGATCCTCGCAAGATCGATGGTCTCCTCGGCAGACATCGTGCCCGTCTTGAGCATATTCGTGATATGGCGGCGGAGCCTTGCAAGGTCAATCCGAACGGTGTTGGCCCGGTCAGGCGTTGGAGCATTGTCAGCCGGGCTTCGAATTGGAATCTCTTCATGCGCGGCCATTGGGTCCAGGGCACGGTCCCACTCCTGAAAGCGATCGCACAGGTCGAAGACGACCTGCCACGCGGCAGAATCGTCCTTCGAGAAGGCCTCCACATTCCGGGTAAGCGCCGGAAACTCCCGGCAGAAGGCGCCTAGCGCGTGCGCGCGATCTAGCAGCACAATAAGCGATGCAACGGCCGATTCAAACGAGCGCGCGTGCGCTTGTAGCCGCGACTGCGACGAAAATTCCTGTAGGCAAAGCATCGCCCGCGGCGGGCGCGTCCGCAGCACGCGCACGATTTTGACAAGCGCGTCCAACGCCAATCGTCGCCCTTCAAGCGGTACCGCTCGCGGGCGTGACGAAAGAACGGCAGAGGTGATGGCATTCGCCAAAGGGCGATGAAATTCAATCGTCGTTCCGCGCAAGAGCCAGGCTGCGCGCTGCCGCGTTATGCGTGCAAGGTCGATGCGAACGGGAATTTCGCGGCAGATGGCGACGAATTGTTCAACCTCGGCCAGCGTGGCGGCCTCAAGACTTATCATCTGCTCGCCCAGTCGCGATGCGGTGTCTGTGCCCCCGGGGAGCGCGAGGATTTCAGCCCGGCTGAGTTCCGTGATCGCCGCTTCCCATCGCCGATCCATGACCAACAGACAATCGAGCGTAGTAGAAACCGGACGCGTTTCGCCCCCGATCTCGCCGTAGACAGTACGAACCATGCTGAAGCGGATTTCCGAGCCGATGCGGGCTTTTGCCGGAGGCCATGCCGCGGGCGCGATCAGGTCGATGGTCGGCCGCACATCGACGTGCGGAGGTTGCGCAGCAATCGAGTGCAGGGCTTCCGTCGTCGCAACCAATCCAAACAGCGCTCCGTTTTGCGCCGTGAAAGGCAGGCGTGAGCAGGCCAGCGCCAGCATCGATATGTGGGAGGGTTTGAGCGAGCCGCTTCTCAAGAGCTCGAGCCGGGTAAGTCCATAAAGTCGCTCAATCGTTGAGCGGTTCATCCCGCGCTTGCGCTTAGCCATGTCGTCGCGGATTTCGCTGAGTACAGCATCAACGTCGACCTCGGCCTCGTTGTGCCAGTCAGTCGTATCCGCCATGGCCTTTATCACGAAATTCGGAGGCACGCCTTGCTTGCGCGTCGGCCGCTCCCGATACAGTTCAAGCGCACGGCTTCCCCGGCCCTGCGCGGTCAGGCGATCTCCTTCACCGGCAAGGCCGCCCACGCCCTCAAGGCGCATTTGGTGGAGCGCTGCTGAATCGTGGCCGGGCCCATCGTCTGTTTGATGGTCATCTGGCGAGCCGGCAGCTCTCTGTGGGAGGTCGTTCAGAAACCTTGGGAAATACTTCTCTGCGATCTCCTGAGTTTCCTGATCGTACTTCTGGTGTCCGCTCATCAGGCGGTGATAGCTTGCATAAGCGCGCAGATCCGGCGAGCGCTGCCGCTCGTGCCACACGATCGCCGCCGCCCGTACGCGCTCGTAGATCGAAGCATTCGCTTTATCGGCTGCAATCATCGGCAGCACGAGGTTTCGCAACTCGGTTTGCCAGCGCAGCTTGCCAGGCTCGTCTTCCACGGTCAGCCACGACAAGCGCCGCAATGCTTTGTATACCTTGCGCGCCAGTTTTGACCGGTCGATACCATTATCGCCATCAACCGCCGAGATGACGATATCCCGTATCTGCCGCTCGGTGATAAGCGGCAGCATCATCGATGCGATGGCGTATTGGCGTGCCGGCTGGCTGGGAACGTGTGCGACGACTCGCTGCGCGAGGTAGCCGCCCGCAGTGAGGCGATCGATACGTCCGTCCTTGTAGGCAGACTGGATATCGCCGACCTCGTCGGGATGATCCGCGTACACGTCCGCAGCCAGCCAAAGCACAAGCGGATTACGGGGTAGTGCTTCGGACGCAAGCCTCGCGGCCTCTGAGGGCATACCTCGCTCAGTTAGAAGCTGGATTGCATGGGGCGGATTGAGATCATTCAGTGGGATTTCATTGTCAGGTCTGAGAACGAGGCTGTGCGCTTCAAACCGGCCGGCCAATTCGGCCATATCCGGCGAACCAAGCGCGTCACGGCCGGCGAGCACGACGCGCAAATCTGCCTGGAACGCACAGACTGTCAGCGATCTGATCCAGTCGAGCAGCGAATCGACAGCGGCCGCACCAAGCCGGCTGACGTTCTCGACCGTATCCAGGAAAAGGATCAGCGAGCGATCCTCCATGGACGGAAGATCGCCGATGCCGCTGAGGACAGAAATGCGCTCGTAACCTTCGCTGACGCTGGCGGCTTCTACCGCCCGCGCTGCGTTGGGCGCGTAAGACGCCCGGCGCGTCTGCTTGACGCCGCGCTTCACGGACTTGGTCGACGCGGATGTTTCAACGTGACCGGCCGCTTCGATCCTGGCCCGGACGCGCTTCTCGCCGAGCGACTGAAGCCGATCCATGCGCGACTGCAAGTCGGCGGCATGGTCCGGGATTTCGGCGCGGAGTTGCCTGAGCAGGAGCACATCGAGCCGCTCAGGATTCATCACATCAATGTAGGGACTGTCGAAGTCCAGGCGAATCACGCGGGTAGAATCCCCGCGAATCTGGGCTTCTACAGCGAGCAACAGCGTGGACTTGCCGGAGCCGCCGATACCACGAACGTAAAGGGTCTGTACGCGATCCTCAACGCTGCGCGGGCCGCGCAGAAAGTTCAAGATGTGAGCCTCCTCGCGCTCGCGCCCGATCAAGGTAAAGGTGGAAACACGTTTGAGCTCGGCATCGCGGCGGAGCCGCTGGATGAGTGCCGCCGCGGACGCGGCGAGCCTATCGAGATTGGTGAGCCATTCGTTCGGCCCGGGCGCCTGAGTTGTGGAGGGCGATTCGCGCCATGCGCCCAGCCGCGCCAGTTCCTGCACGATTTCGGGTTTGAGATTTTCGATCGGTGTCGGATCGAGGCCCAAGGCCACGCACATCGCAAGCCGGACCGGATCGACCTCGTCGCGGTCGCACAATACCCGGATTTGGGATTGAAGGGCGCTTGTGTCCACGCCGGCAAAGACCTGCCTTCGGGCCGGGATGTTCATGAACCATTGCCCCGGCCGGGCCTGGGTTGCGAGTTCTACGTCGGGAGCTATGGTGCGTAGAATGTCACTCTGAAGCGCTACATCCAGGTCCTTCATGATATCGTGCGGGGATACCCAGCCGCGTACCGCGAGGCGGTGCCGCAGAATTGTCACGCCCTGGGAAACGACATCGGTGCCGATCGAATCGCCAACCGGCGCCGGGGTATCGAGGCTGCGCAGGGCTGCATCCAGCCTCGAGGTTCGCTCCTTAAGGCTCAGCGTCGGTTGCGATGGTCGAAGACCGAAGGACGTGTCTACCATGTCTAGGTCTCCAGATGCCGCTGCAGCACGATACCGGCCAGCACCGCGCAAGCGGTCGACAACTCCTGAGGTGGATGATTGGCGAGAATCTTCGTTCTTATCTCTTTTGCCTTCCCGAGCTGATCTAAGGCGCCGTTTTGCTTCAAGAGCTGCTTGGCAAACCGCTCGAACTCGAATTCCCCTATGTGATTCAGGGTCACGTCAGTGATCTGATATTTCTCGTCGCCCTGATCAAAGGCAGCAGCAATGAGTGTTGAGGTGACGGTTGATGGTGCGCCGATTGTGACGAGCCTCACCCAAGGCTTTGCCAGCAGTTCCTGCATGAACAGCAGCCAGGGCGAATCCTCTCCGGCGAACGAGGAGTTGCCCTCGAAGTCGATGACGACGAACAGCGGTGTCGGCTGGGTTCGCGGATCACGCCCGCCGCGAGATGCAACGGCGTTTGCAGCGTCCGGCACTTCCACGTGACGCACACGCGCCGATTCCGGGCGCAGCTCTCGTTCGAGTCCGGGGACACCACCTAACCTGGCCAAAGCAACGTCCCAGGACCAGGCCGTGGTCTGCGTCGCGGAAATAACCGCTAGGTCGGAGTCCGGGTTGAGAAGCTTGGCCCGCAAAATGGCAGCAAGGAACGATTTCCCGCTTCCCGGCACCCCGGCCACGATGCAGAAGCGATCGAGGCTCGGCTCTCGCATACTCCTGTCGATCCAGTCTTCGAAAGGCTTGCGCTGGAACCACGGATGGAATGCGGGGAAAGCGCCAGAATCGTCAGGATAAAAGCCGACTGCGGCTTTTACCATGTCGCGCCACCAAGTCTGCATCGCGCCTTGCGTGTACCGTAACCCAGCATTGGCCCACATGCGCACCAGCGACTCATCGAGAATCGAGTAGCCAGGCGAGCGGGGTCTTGCCATAAGCGGGTCAGAACCGCTTGCCTTCATTGCGTTCCGTATTACCGACAGGCAGACGGCGCGATTCGCACCGTCTTTGGTAGCGCCGCCGCCCAAGGCAAATTTTCTTTGCTCAACTGAACCCTCGTGTAGCGCGATCGGAATGCCAGAAACGTTGATGCAGCAGCTGCCCGACATCCCGGGCAGTGTGCTTGCCTTGTGTTCGAGGCGCTCGGTCGCAACGGCCGTCACCCTCCCGACACCCCACTTCATCGCGGTGCCGCCGGCAAAACCAAGAACAACCAATTCTTGTTGTTGTTCCGGCTTCGGTGGCGTGTCGAGAGTGAGCGGCTTGAGGTGGCTAATCTGCCGATCGAGCCGAATCAATGCGTAATCGAGGCAATTCGGCGAACCGTTCTCAGGCGGTACAGACAGCCGATCGGGTGGCCGTCCCCACGGAAGGGAGAAGGCTTCGAGCGGCTTGTTAGAACTGGGAACCGCCGTGACGGGATCCTTGTTTGCCGATCCGCGCAACGTCAGGAAGGAAAACGAAAGGTTGGTCGCAAGCTTGTCCAGAAACTTGTTTCCATCGTCTGACATCACGACGTGAGCAGAGGTCAAGACTAGATCGGGCCCGACAAGAAAGGCTGTGCCGGCGACTTTCCCGTTGCGATAAACCAGTGCGGTAGCGTCATCTACCGCCAGCAGCCCCTCCAGCGTCTCGCGTCCGAAGAGCACACCTTCCTGGGTCAGGCGCTGCATGCGGCCTTCCCGACCGGATGCAGCGGTCACAATCTGACCGACAATGGTGTCAGCTTCGGCCTGACCACGTTGCAGCACGTTGACCTCTGCCCGGGTAATGCGCAGGGCAAGATCGACGAGCAAGTCGACGGACTGTGCTTCCCGGCAAGCGTGCCGGAACAGAGCCGTGCGCCCGGCGGTGGTTGAGGGCATATTCGACGGCTCGACGACCAGCACAGCCCAGGGCCTTGCACCCGTATTCGCGACGATCTCGGAGTAAATCGTGCCGAACGTCTCAACGCTCAGCCGGCACCAATCGGCCAATGCATCGGCGGCTACGGTCTGCACGGCACCGTTCATGGCTAGTCACTCAATAGGGACACCTATGTTTCGCAGCGCGTCTGCCGCCTTGTGCAGCGACACGGCGTTGTTCGCACTTAACGTAAGACCCGAGAAGTGCAGGCCGAACGCCGGAGCGCCTTCGTCCTTCCAGGCGTACACAAGTGAGCCAGATGCTCCGCCAAACGTTGTCGCGTTGTGCGTCAGCACGCGGTCGAAGGCATCGCCTTCGACCGCGCCTGGACTGTTCATGAATCGTCCCGGGGCAACCCGTTTCACTCCGAAGCGGTTACCGAACAAAGTCTTGATCACGAAATCCCAGTCGATCGTCGCTCCGGGGGGAGTGATACGCGCCGGTTCGCCAGGAAATCCGATCGTGATCAGCTTGCTGCTTATACCATTGGCGTAAGCTGCATCGGCGCTCAGCTTGATGGCCTTCGCGGGCAGATGACTCTCTGTTTGATCGAGAGGTTCGACGTATAGCACCGCAGCATCGAGACCTCTGAAGCCGCGCCCGACACCCTCGGGCAATCGCACCTCCTTCACGCGGAAGCGATTGCGCGTCGCGGCAGAAACCAGGCCGTCGAAGTCGATGGCGAGATCACCTGTAACCCGCAGCAACTTATCATCTCCTTCCATGGCAATACCGAAACGCGTCCGCGCGTCATCTACGACGTGAAAGTTAGTCAGCACCAGTCCCTTTCCGCGGTCCACGAGCGCACCGGTGCCGATGAACTTCGATGCGTTGCCATTGACAGGCTGGATCCGGCCGACGCTTCCCGCCAAGCTCTTGAGTGTCGGTGCGAACGCGATCATGTCGTCGCGCCAATCGCGAAGAAACGGATGATTGTGATCGAAGTCCCCTTCCCCCCGCAGTAGGAAACTAGGCAGCGACCCATCAGTGGCGACAATCGCCTCCAGGCAGGTTACCTCCTCGGCAGTCGCCGAGGTCCCGGACGCTGATTGTATCAACCGATTTAACGCCGGCTCGCCCGCTTCGGTGAGCGTCTTGAACGCCTTCTTGAAATCCTCTTCGTTATCTATTTCGTCGGATGGCATGTTCTCGAGCACATCGTTCATTCGCGCAAGCACGTCATCGGGATGAAATTGAGACTGAACGGATTCGAGCGCGCTCTCCGAAGAATGTGCACCAGATTGCCTAGACAGAATCTCGCGCAAGCTGCGTGCGCGCGCTGCCAAACGCGGATCGGTCATTTGCTCCTCCTACTTCGGTCGCCGCCGGTTACCGTAGGGCACATTCTGCAATCGTTAGTCGGACGCAACTGCATTCTCGCAAGTTTGGCGCCCACCAGGAGACGGCGCCGGCTTGCTGAAATTGGTAGAGTCAATGTTCAGCAGTCTCATCCAGATGGTGACCTGGTAGATCCAACGGCAAGGCGCGCAGGCTGCGCCGACCGATCGGCTGGTCACACGAACCGAATCTGTTCAAGCGCCTCCAGGGCTATCACGGGTCCTTCACCAAGTCCCTCGTCGGCACCGGCGAGCGGATCGACGCTCGCGAGCTTGCCGAAGCTGAGACCGCTGCGCGCCTCGATCGAGCGGATGGAGATCTGAGTCGCGACCATGAGCTGCGGCGAGGTGAACGCGCCGAACACAAACTCCTCTTCGGGCTGGAGCGTCGATTCCTGGTTCATTTCGTAGCCGGTGGCACACAGCTTGCCGGTTTCGTCGTGGATGAAGGCTATGATCTTCCAGAAAGCCAGCGGGATGCGCACGCCGTACATCTCAGGATCCTTCTTGCTAAAGTACGGGCCCGTGAATACCGAGATCTTCATCTCGTCCTCACGCGCGTGGCCGAGGGCGTAGTCCTCGAGAGCAAGCCAGATCGGCGCGTTGAACGCCTGCATTTGCGGCGTCGTGTTGGTCACGTGCATCGAATCTTCGTTGCCCTGCTTGGCTATGCTCGCATTTTTCCCCCAGCCGGGATCCTCCCGCCGGGTCATGTGACCGCGGCTGAACTTCGGCGGGCTGCCATAGCATTCGTTCATGATCTGCTGTTCCTTGGGGATGCGGGGATCCCATTTCCAGCCGACGCGCCCGCTCTTCTTCGACAGATTGCCGTCGATGTTCACGGCGCTAAAGAAACACATCCGGCGACTGCGGCTCATGACGACCGAATAGTGCAGGTATTTCAGATCGGTCCGGGTCTCGCCATCAAATTCGAATTCCAGCACGTCATCCGCAGCGCGCGTGACCGAGGGCAGCGCGACCTTCAGGCTGCCGTCGCCGAGAAAATCGGGCTGGTAGCCTTCACGGTCGTGATAATCCTCGGCACGGGCCTCGGCTCCTATTTCCATGTCATTGCTGACATCGGTTGGCGCCGGGGGCATTGACCGAACGGTCCGCTGAGCGGGCCCAGCCGCATCGCCTAACGAAACCGTCACCGTCAGCGGAATGGTGATGCTGGTGTTGCCGCCGCCGCCTCGCGCAAGTCTCGCGGTGGGTATGCGGCGCGCAGCCGAGGCCACGGGCTGCGCTGCCGGCTTGAGAGACTCTGCACGGCTGATGGCGACGCCGGCGCCACCGTTGCGAACCCGGTCGAGCAACCGCTTTACGACGTCGGCGGGTACGGCGTAGTTGGTAGCGAGGAAACTGCCGCTGAAATGCAGGCCGAGCGCCTTGCCGCTATCAAGATCGACAACGGCCGAGCCGGAGTTGCCGCCCAGCGTCGTGCAATTGTGCAACAAGAGCGACGACCTGATCTCCGTGATACCTCCCGGAGCAAGTCGCTTCTTGTTGTAGATCTTCCCAAAAACATCCTCCATCAGGCTCGTCTCGGGAATCCGGCTGTCATATGCCGGATAACCGATGGTCGCCACGTTCTGCGTAATTCCAATGTCGCTCGCAAGCGCGATCGGTTCGGCCAGTTTGGCCTCGCCGCTGGTGACTTCGATTTCGAAAAATGACACATCGGGGCCAGGTTCATTCTCGATATGCAACGGCCGGATCAGCTTGAAGATCAGCGTGCTCGGATTCTTGATCTCCTGGAGAAAATCCGCAGTCGCGCTTATTGGGCCATCGAGACCGACTTGGAACGTGTAGCCGTCGCCCTTCCGGGCAGCGAACTCCCGTGCAACGTGACGATTTGTGACCATGATGTTGGGCGCAACAAGCCAGCCTGTGCCAACCCAATCGAGGCGCGCGCCCTCCAAATTGATGCGGCCGACGGCGCGTATGACCTTATCGAGAACGGGCTTGGCTCTCGTCAGGCGCTCCGTCCAGATGGCGCTGTCGGCCTGGTCGACAAATTTGATGACGGTTTCATTATTGTGAATTTCCAGAACGGGACGCGTCGTCCTCAGGATGATACTTTCCAGCCCAACTTCCGAGGCCGCCGCGGCGTCAGCCGATTCAACGCCCGGCATGGATTCAAGGGTCGGAGTGCTCCGAGCGATGTCGACGCCCTCCTGGCTAAGCTTCGGGTCAAGATCACGAATGAATGCGTTGTAGTTGCGGAGGCGCTCAAGTTTAGATTTGGAAGAACTCATGTCCCACTCCCTTCAAGAGGACGCGGTCAAATAGATAAAATATGGCCAAACCTAGCAGATCAACAATTGAACGCGCGTATCCTCTTGTGAATTATCTAAAGTTGCAAGCACTATTGCTGTCAAACCTGTCGCGACGCTTTGCCTGCTACATCACCGCGGCACAGACGCCGTGGTCCGAGCTCCCGCGACCCAAGTCCACAATGCCACCACAGCCCAGATCTTTAGATGCGGCGCACCAGCCGCGATCGCTGGACTTACTCCCTTCTTCCAGTTGACCTCCACGCTTTAAAGTTGCAGTCTGTTCACTTGTTGTTCGAATCCGCTACGAAGCCACGGTGCGATCGAAGAATGCCTCATGGGACGGAGCTCCGATAGCAACGATGCGCCCTCGCGGGCTTGCGATTGAGGTCGGCCAATGAACTGTTACAGGATTTGGCTCGATGATCGCCCGCTCCACGCTCGTCGTACACGGGCCATTGGCGATACGCATGCAGCGTGTGGCGGCTGCACGCCAGGGCAATATTGGACGTGAAATTCTCACCCTTCCACTTGTCGCTGCCCGGCTTGCTGGCGGGTTTATAGCCCCCGTCACTACCGACTTTCTCTATCCTGCTATTCAAACGGCGTTGGCCGCCGGCGGTTTCCAGGATCTCGGCAACGTTTCGAGCTTGCCGGGCATGCCTCGAGCTGTGCTTCACTCGCTCGATGCACTATGGCGTGCGGATATCGACCTTTCATCCCTCCCCCAGCACCTCGGTCGCTTCGCAGATCTGCATTTGCTCGAGACACGCATAAGGGAGCTTCTTCCTGCCTCCAGGAGACTGCCTCGCGATCTTCGTGACGCTGCGATATCGCGGGCAGCGCGGTCGAAGACCTTGCTTGGGCCTGTCACACTCGAGGGGGTCGTGGAGATCGATGCCGTCTGGCGCCCCTTGCTAAATGAAATCGCCCGCTTCACTGAACTATCCTGGGATACGCGCGTCCAAACCGAGAATGCATGGTTTAAGGGCACGCTTCGCCGACGGGCAGCGGTTACTCCGGCTAACTATTCGGCGGAGGCGAGCGCCGATCCAAAGTCCGAGGTCGTGGAGTCACTTCGATGGATGCGCCAGCTCCTGTCTTCGGGCCAAGCAAGGGCTGAGGAGGTCGCGATTGCGGCGACGTCGACGCCGGACTGGGACGACCACTTTCTCGCCTACGCAAATAGCGCTGGACTTCCGCTCCATTTCTCGCACGGCGTTCCAGCACTCAGCACGCCTGAAGGACAGGCCTGTGCGGCCTTGGCAGACATTTTGACGAACGGCCTGAGCCAGGAACGCGTTTGGCGACTTTTCCGCCGCCTGCCGGCGCGCCCGTTCATGAGCACCCTTCCAGAAGATTGGTTCTCGTCGATACCGCGGAGTGCCGGCCTGAAGACGCTGGACCAATGGCGCGAAGCACTTATCGTGGGCCGGTCGCATCGTGCGGCTGGCATTCTTGCCGAGACCATCCTCCTCCCGGCTCTCGACCTCCTCGCACGTGGGCCCAACATAGGCCGAGAGGCCGGCCGGCTGCTGCTCAGCGGCCCCAGCCTGGCCATGTGGGAAGAAGCATCACGGAGCGCGCCGCCCCACGCAACAGCGCTCTCGCTGCAGGCATTGCGGGTAAGTGATGGACGAGATCCGGCGAACAGTATTGTTTGGTGCCCTGCGTCACACTTGGCTGCGAGCCCGCGCCCCTTTGTCCGTTTGCTCGGCCTGACTAATCGATCGTGGCCTCGCTTAGAGAGTGACGACCCTCTGATCCCCGACCATCTTCTAGACCGGCGGAAATTGCATGGACTCACGACAGCAGACCGCGACCGCTTGCATTTTGATGTCATCCGCTATGGAACCCGCGAAGCTTTGATTCTGTCACGGCCAGAGCGCAACGCGAAGGGCAGCATCCTTTCCCCGAGCTCGCTCTGGCCAGAGGACGAGGTCATCCACAAGCGGGACCGGATTCCTGCGCACGCATTCAGTGAAGCTGACCGCCTGTTGGCCCGGCCTCGCGAAGCAGTGCAGCTCGAGCATGTTCGCCAAAGCCAGCTTTGCTGGCGGAATTGGCAGCGGGACTCGACACTAACGCGCCACGACGGCTTGATCGCGGCCGACCATCCTGCGGTTCTAGCCGCGCTCGGCCGCACTCAATCAACGACATCGCTGCAGCGCCTTCTGCGCGATCCGCTCGGCTTCGTCTGGCGCTACGCGTTGGGTTGGCACTCCATACGCTTGGAGCCAGAACCCCTTCAGCTGGATCCCATGGCTTTTGGCGAACTCGTGCACGAGCTCATCAGCGGCGCGATCACGAGGCTTGAACCGAGTCCGGGGTTCGCTCGCGCCAACCCGGATGAGATCGACGCAGCTATCGCTGCGGCGTCGTCCAGGATCATGGCTTCTTGGCCGCTACAGCGCTCCGTACCGCCGGCGATAATTTGGCAGCATACCGTGAAGGAAGCAGCCCGGCGCACGGCCAAGGGGCTTGCGTCCGATGATCCGACTAGGGCCGACACCCGAAGCTGGAGCGAGGTTCCGTTTGGCCAGGAAGCATCAACACGTAGCGAGCTTCCATGGAATGAGACGATCAAGATTCCGATTGCGCAAGCTGGACTCGTCTATGGCGGTCGGATCGATCGTCTCGATATACGCGCTTCGGGCGACGGCGTGCAGATCACTGATTACAAGAGCACCAAGCCGCCGCCGAAGAGTCAGCGTATCATGCTCGGACAGGGACGTGAGCTTCAACGCGTGCTCTACGCCATGACGGTCCGCACACTTCTTCCGGAGGTCAGAACGATTGTCGCAAGGTTGATCTACCTCGCCGATGAACCCGCCAAATTCGAATTGAGAGGCGACGAACTGGATAATGCGATTGTCGAGGCCACCACTTTCTTGGTGGCAGGGGTGGAGATCTTGCGCAGTGGACGCATCGCGCCGCGGTCGGAGCAGGACGCGCATTACGATGATATGCGCCTCGCCTTTCCTGCGGATCGTGAAAGCTACCTCCGGCGCAAAGGAGGCGACTTTCGCGCCGCCAACCAGAAGCTTGGTAAGCTCTGGAATTCGTCCAAATGACGCTGGTCGATCAAGATAATCGTATTCGCGCGATGACTGATTTCACGTCGGTCCTTCTGGTCGAGGCCGCCGCCGGGACGGGAAAAACCTCGCTCATGGCCGGGCGCGTCGCGATGATGTTGGCGGCTGGTTTTCGACCCGGGGACATTGCCGCCATTACCTTTACAGACCTCGCTGCCGGCCAGCTCGCCCGCCGTATCAGGGAGACGGTGGAAGCGCTCCTAACAGGCCACATACCCGATTTCATCAAGCCCGTGCTCCCTTCTGGCCTCACAGCTGCGCAGCAAGCGGCGCTCTCTGCGGCGGCACCGAGGCTTGACGAACTGACCGCCACGACAATTCACGGCTTTTGCCAGGCCGTCATTCGTAGCCACGGCGTACAGGCCGGCCTCGATCCGGGCGCGCGCATAGTCGATGAAACGGTGGCGGAAGCGCTGTTTCGCGGCGAGCTTTCTGCCTGGTTTTCCCGCAGGCTCGCCGAGGGCGGCGGGATAGAGGACGACCCTATTGTCGTGCTCGCTGAGGAGATTCCGCTTAAGGTCGTCGATCTCATTCGTGAACTTGCTATGCTACGGCGGGAACATCCGGAAGCGGCTCCAATTCCTCCACCACAAGATGTCCGACCCGACATCGTGTTTGCCCAGGCTGTCGATGATTTTTATAGGTGGCAAGCAAATATCGACAACGACAACTGCGCCCGGGGAATTGCCCATGAGCTGCGTCGGCTCTCGGCGCGATATGAACACGTTTTCGATAGCACCCCCGATTTCGCGACCTTATGGCGATTGTGTGATGCTGCTCCATGTCGACTGTTCGCCAAGGGACTTCAGCTCAGGAGTTACAGTGAAGCAGCGGAGATCTTTGGCGCGCATCCGGGTGAGTCGGCCAGCGACGCTGCGATCCAGCACTATCTGATAGTTGTTGACACTTGGAACAAGCTGATCGGGCACATCGCAGGTTCACTCGTCTGCATTTTGTCGGCGTCGCTCGATCTTCTGATCGAAAGCTACCAGGGACGAAAGCGGGCGGCGGCGGTGCTCGACTTCGACGATCTCCTCTTGCATGTGCGTTTCCTGGTTCGCAACCACTAGGAAGTCCGTCGCGCAATCGGACGACGTTACAAGTACATTCTGGTCGACGAATTTCAGGACACCGATCGCGTTCAGAGCGAGATTCTTTTCTCCATCGCCACTGACGATCGTGTGGAGCGTTGGGAAGACAGTCGCTTGCGGCCCGGCTCGCTGTTCCTGGTCGGGGATCCAAAGCAGGCGATCTATCGGTTCCGAGGCGCGGACATCGAGATTTATGAACTCTGCCGCCGACTTGTTAGCGCGCAGGAAGGCGGAGCCGTCATCGAAGTAACGGCGAATTTTAGATCTCAGAAGGCGATCATTCAACACGTCAATTCGTGTTTTGAAACGGTCTTCGGCAAGACCGGGCAGCCCAGATATGTCGGGCTTGCGTCAACGCTCCCTGACGGTTCGTATCCCGTTCCCTGCGTGACCCGCTTCACGATCCAAGTGGCGACCGAAGGACGCATCTACGCGGAGATGTTCCGTGAGGCCGAAGCCGAAAAGGTCGCAGACATCTGTTCTCGCTTGATCGGGAATATGATGATCCGGCGCGCAGACGGCTCCCTTTCTCCCCTTCAGCCCGGGGACATTGCACTTCTATCGCCAGGGCACACCGAGCTCTGGCGCTACGAACGCGCGCTAGAGCAGCGTAACCTTTCCGTATCGTCGCAAGCCGGTCAGTCCCTCATGCGGCGGCAGGAGACTCAGGATATCCTCGCACTCCTTCGTGTGCTGGCCGATTCCTCCGACACTCTGGCCTTCGGTGCGCTCATGCGCGGACCACTGGTGGGCTTAACCGACCAAGAACTTCTGGACATCACTGCTGGGCTGCCGGAGACAAACGGACGCCCGAGCTTCTTTAGCGTACGGACCGATCCTTCGGCGGTCCAACATCACGTCGCGAAAGCAATCCTCATCAGTTTGCAAGATCTGCGGTGGCGCGCAGCGATCTCGACGCCAAGCCTGATCCTGACTGAGGCTATTGAACGTCTGAACGTGCGCGTGATCATGGCGGCTCGCCACCGCAACCGTAACGCACGGGCGCTCGCCAATCTGGACGCACTCATCGAGCGCGCGCGTGGCTATGGAGTTACAGGGCTGCGCGCATTCGTTCGAGACTTGCAGGCGGATTGGGAACGCAAAGTGCGGGCGCCGGAGGGGCGCATCGACGCTGCCGAGCACGCGATTGAGGTTGTCACCATACACAAAGCGAAGGGTTTAGAATGGCCGGTCGTCATACCGATCAATTCAACGACCGAACTCTATCGCCCGGATCAGTTTGTGCATCGGCAGTCCGACAACACTCTGCACTGGATGGTCGGAGGAGTCGCGCCACCGGACTTGGCCGCGGCGCGCGCGGAGGAAAGTCGGGAAGATGCCAACCAACGCGAGAGAATCTGGTACGTAGCGTGCACCCGAGCGCGGGATCTCCTTATCCTTCCGCATATCCCTCAAGCTGCCAAAAGCTCATGGTTCAGTTCTATTGATCTTCAGCAAAGGGAGATCCCAGAGCTGGGCGTTTCGGGCTTCCCCGCATCGGGCGTGCGCCAAGTGCCAGCGCACGAGAACCATCAATCCGCCGATACTTTCACGGCAGAGCAGATAAAGGTGAACGAGGTAACACCGCCCGTTGTCTGGCGCCGTCCGAGCGATCACGATCAAGACCGCCTGGCTGATCCCGTCGACACCGTCGTCGTGACAGATTCCTTTGCCGAACAAATGGAAGTGGTTGGCGGCGGAGCATTACGGGGGATTGTCCTCCACAAATTGATGGAGGAGTTCCTGACTGGTGAATTGGAGGCCGAGGAACGACAGGCCGTTTCCCGCGCGAAAGAGTTGCTCGGCCAACTCCCGACGGACGGGGACGAGAAGCAGACCCGCCCCGATCCGGAAGAGATGGCGAAATGCGCGGTGCGGGCTCTAGCCCTGCCAGAAATCGGGGAAATCCGCCCCTTGCTCTTGCCTGAAGTGGCAATTTGGGCTTCGGGGGAAGGTGTTCTCGTCGCAGGCCGTGCGGATGCGCTCGTGATCAGGGACGGCCGTGTGGCGGTGGCGGTTGATTGGAAGTCGGATGTTAACCCAAGTCCGACAGTCCGAAATCGCTACGCCGCGCAGCTCAGAGATTATCTGCAGGCGACGGGAGCCAAGCGCGGTATGCTCGTATTCCTGAGCTTGGACGAAATAACATGGGTCGAAAATCCCGCCACTTTGTTGGCTCCCACCCCCAAACAGGACGAGCCTGTTCAGGAAGCGAGGCCTCTATGAATCACTATCTGTCGCGACTGGTGGGAACCTCTTGCGACGAAGGTGACGTACCGGCGACGAAGTGAGATCGAGCTCGATGGGATTTCTGGCTTTGCAGAAAGCCATCAGACTAACTTGAAACCGCGCCGACGATATGCCGCGCGACCTCCGCTCAGAGCACATCGAGAACGTTACAGGTTATGCGACGGTTCTGGGCCGATTCCGTTGAAAAAGGCCGCGGTTGCGACTCAGAGATACCAGTGATTCAGTCTGTCTAGTTGGCAGGACTGAAG
>NZ_JBANBA010000094.1:0-39193 GCF_059803475.1 Bradyrhizobium sp. UFLA05-89
TCTCAACGGTGTCCACACTGCCGAAAACGACTCCTTGAAAAACACTGGCGCAGACCGATTCTGCCAAAGTAGTGCTAGAATGAATCGTCATCTCGCGGCGCGACCGGCTTGCCGTCGAACGTCGCGCGGGTGCATTGCATCGCCGTAACGGCATCCGCCAGCGCGGATTTCTCCGCCGGTGCCGTCTCCAGCGCGATCGCGATGCTGTCGCCGCCAATCGCCACGTTCGCCTTGAAGCCGAGCAGGGAGGCCGCGAGTGCGAGGTCTTCGACTGCGCAGCCGGGGAAGATGTGAAGCTCGCGATTGCATGGCGCTGCGGTTGACCAACATCAACGTCCGGATTGCCAACGGCTCGACCGCCGGAGAAACTGGCGCGACGTCAAAAGGAGATGAATGGGATGGCGAACGCCAGACTTGCGGAAAGCGCTGATCTCGCCGGCCTGCTCGAGCTCTTTCGCGTCTCGGAGGTCAGCGCCGCGGCCGAGCCGCAGGAACGGGCCCAAGATATCTGGCGGCAGACCCTGTCGCGCGACGACCTCGCCGTGTTCGTGTCGGACACCGACGGCCAAATCGTCGCGACCTGCATGCTCATCACCGCGCCCAACCTGCTGCGCGGCGGCCGCCGGGCACGGCTTTCTCGAGAATGTCGCGACACACCCGGAATTTCAGGGGCGCGGACACGGGCGTGCCGTCGTCGCCGCGGCGCTGGAGGCGGCGTGGACCAGGGATTGCCACCACGTGCTCATGCAAAGCGGCCGCGAGGACGCGCGCGTGCATCGTTTCTACGAGCGTTGCGGTTTCGTGCCGGGCCTGCGCGTCGGCTACGTCGCGCGCAGACCCGAGCCCGGCATGATCGACGTCAGATCCGCGCCTCCAGGATCAGGTTGAAGGGCGTCTCGGCGGCACGACGGAAGCGGCTCAAGCCGCCCTCGCGCGCGACCTTGCGCAGCCTTGCCTCGCCGGCCTGAGCACCGAGCGCCATGCCGACCTCCTGATCGAGCGATGCCGGTGTGCAGATCATGGTCGATGCCGCGTAATAGACGCGCCCCACCGGATTGAGGTTGTCTTCGAGGCGATCATTGGCGAACGGCTCGACCAGCATGCAGGTGCCGTCGTTCGCCATGGACTCGCGCACGTGGCTGATGGCGCCGACGGGATCGCCCATGTCGTGCAGGCAGTCGAAGAAGCAGACGAGATCATAGCCTTCGGCCGGATAGGTCTTGGCCGAATGAACGGCGAAGCTGACGCGGTCTCCGAGCTTGGCTTCTGCGGCCGACCGGCGCGCAGCTTCGATCGAGCCTTCGTGATAGTCAAAACCGTAGAAGCGGGAGTTCGGGAAGGCTTCCGCCATCAGCCGTGTCGAGACGCCGTGCCCGCAGCCGACATCGGCGACCTTGGCGCCGCGCTTGAGTTTTTCCACCACGCCCTCGAGCGCGGGCAGCCACTCCTGGACCAGATGATGCCTGTAGCCGGTACGGAAGAAGCGGGCGGTGCCGCAGAACAGGCATTCGCTGCGCCGGTTCCAGCCGACACCCTTGCCGGTCTTGAAGGCGTCCGTAACCTTCGGCTCGTCGAGGAACGTCGCCGCGACGACATCGCCGAATGCGCCTAGGAACACCGGGCTGTCCGCGTCGGCCAGCGCCATCGCCTGCTCCGGCTGCATCGAGAATTTTCCGCTCGCGGAATCGTATTCGATGTAACCGGAGGCCGCCTGGCTCGCCAGCCACTCGCGGATATAGCGCTCCTTCGTTCCGGTCGCGCTCGCGAGTTCGGTGGAGTTCATCGGCCCCTTGGCGGCGAGGGTGCGGTAGAGGCCGAGCTTGTCGCCCAGCAGGACCAGCGATGCATTCATCGCCGCGCCCAGCTCGGTGACCATCTTGCCCATAAAAGCATTCAACCTGTCGGTATCGACTTCCATGACAGCCTCCATGCGGTGTCGGGCATTTACCAGCAGTTGTGCTTTGCCGGACCGCGCACGAGCCATCGGCCGTGATGAGAGCGAGGCTCTCGGAAATCCGCGGGTCCTCTAAGTGGGTCAATCCGGTGCGCAGCTGGTTCAACGTGTCGGCGCACACCTCTCCGCGAGCCCGACGGGAACCGCTGCCTATTTCGGGCGCGGCCTACCGTCGGGCACCCGCCCCGCAATTACCAACCAATGATGCACGATCGCCCATTTGTCGCGTCCGCGCGGATTGAAATCCAGGAGGGGCGACTTGGCACTTTGAAGTTCGAGGAAGAATTCGAGAGTTTTTTTGCGCGCGGATCGATAGCGCGGCAATCGTTGCCTCGCGATCCAGCGATCCCATTCCCGGACAATCAGGAATTGTCGTCTTGTCCATTGAGCCATCGCAGCCCGCTTGCGTACGGATCAAGGTCGCGCTGGAGGTCAGATGACGGAAGCGGCGGGCGGTCAAGCCCTGGTTCAATGGGATGTGTTTGCTGTCGAGCGCTCAACTCAGAGGGGCCGGCGGCTGCATCGTCTCGCAATGCGTTGAACACCTGGGCGGCCATTGCGCTTAGCTTGGTCAGGCTCCTTTCGATGTCGCTGTGCATCCGAGCGAGTTCACGGGATCGCTGATATTTGCTGAACTGAATAATTTGAGCCGACATGGCAATGCTCCGGCGGTATGTCTTGCCAGAGTAGTCGCCGGTAGGCGGATTTTCCTATCTGCCAATTCAGGTGGCAGGCGCATTCTTTTGGGTGGCAATCACATGTGCCATCGATGAGCGCAGCCGTTCCCGTTGGCGGGACGTTTCGCCTCGAATTGGGGAAGCTGACGACGAAGCCGACTTAATCGGCCGGGGTCATATACCGGCCATAAAGTACGTCTCGTCGCCGCCTGTATGTCTTCGAGATAGCCCGCATCGCGACGATGCAAATGACAGAACAAGCGATTTCAATGATCACTTGAGTCGTTCCGTATGAAAAAGAAACAGGTAATAATTGCGGACATTAGCAGATTCTGGACTGGCTGGGGCGGGCAGACCGGCCAGTTTCAAAGCAAGGACCGATTTTTTCTGAGCGTGCGACATTTTTGTCGCAATTGCGGGAGAACCAGCGGCCACGTCGCCCAGGTCTCAAGACAAGCCGGCCACCAGCGGGCGTTGCAGGTGTCTTGCCATCAGCTCCGCTGCCTCGGCATAGCGCCGCGCTTCCAGGAGGTCGAGCAGGCGCAAATGCTCACGCACGTGCCGGCGCATGCCGTCGCGGTCGGCGAAGCTGCGATAGGCGAACAGGCGCCTGATCGAGTTCACACGCTTGAGCGCTTCGATGAAGAACGGATTACCGGCTCCGCGGATGATCTCTTCATGAAACTCGCAGCCGGAGTGATAGATTTCGCCGATCGTCATCTTCTCGAGCTCACCTTCCAGGACGCGCAGCTGACGCTCGCGCAACCGTGCGATCACCTCCTGAGGTAGCATGAAGTGGGGCTGCGCGATCGCCGCGGGCTCGATCACCGCGCGAAACGCCATCGCCTTGGCCTGTGCTTCGGGGCTGGAGATCGTCTCCGCAAAGCGCCAGCCATAGCCCGGCAGGCGCGCGATCCAGCCCTCGGCCGCGATACGGTCGAGCAGCCGCTGCAGCTCGGCCCGGCTCAGATCATAACGGCGCATCAGCTCCGCCTCGGTGACATCAGCCGGCAGCCGGCTCGCGAGCACGTCGCCCGCAATCGTCGCATAGACGTGTTCGCTGCGCCTGACTGCCGCGAGGGCCGGTTGGGCTGCGCCGCTGGTCGGATTCTTCGCCAGCACGAAGCCGCGATGCGGCTCACCGCGCGCCAGCCCTGCCGCCTCAAGAGCCTTGAGGCCAAGCCGGATCGGCGCGCGCGAAAGGTCCAGCGCATCCGCAAGTCTTTGTTCGATCAAGCGATCGCCGGCCTTCATGCCTTCGCGCCGGGCGAGCGCCATGATCAGGCCGGCGAGGTGCTCGGCGCGCTCGGAACCGCCGTTCCTGGTGGCGCGCAGTCGGGAACTATCGGACGTGGTCATTGCAGCGCACGCAAGGTTTAGGCTTGACAGACTGTCCCATGGATTGTTCTTTTATGCAACAATATACAATCAAGCAGGGAGAGCCCGATGGCGCGCGCGCCGGATGTCCATATTTGCGAGGTCGCTCCCCGCGATGGCCTGCAGAATCTCGACATCTTCGTTCCCACCGAAGCCAAATGCACGCTGATCGACACGATCGTTGCCGCCGGTGTGCGCGAGATCGATGCCGGATCCTTCGTGCCGCCAAAGGTCGTGCCGCAATTCGCCGACGTCGATGCGGTGATGGCGCATGCGCTCACGCACAACACGGCGACCATCGGCGCGCTGGTGCCAAATCCGAAGGGCGCCGAGCGCGCCATCTCCGCCGGCGTCAACGCCGTCTATTTCGTCATCTCGGCAAGTGAGACGCACAATCGCGCCAATGTGCGCCGCTCGGTCGAAGAGCAGCTCGAGGGATTTCGCGCGGTCCGAGCCGCGGTCGATGCCCGGCCGGTGGACCAGCGGCCGCAACTGATGGGCGCGATCTCCACCTCCTTCGGCTGCTCCCTGGAAGGCGAGGTCAGCGAAGCGGCCGTGTGCCGGGTCGCGCGCGCCTTTGCCGAAGCCCGCGCCGACGAGATCGGGCTTGCCGATACCGTCGGCTACGCGACCCCCAAATTGATCAGGCAGATCGTCGAAGCTGTCAGGCGCGAGGTCGGATCGCAGATGACGCTGCGGCTGCATCTGCACGACACGCTCGGTGCCGGCCTTGCCAATGCCGTCGCAGGCCTCGAGGCGGGGATTCGCCGTTTCGATGCGGCGGTATCCGGGCTCGGTGGCTGCCCCTTTGCCCCGGGCGCGCGCGGCAACATCGTCACCGAGGATCTCGTGTTCATGCTGGAGCGGATGGGCCTTTCCACCGGCATCGACCTCGATCGCCTGATGCAAACGCGCGAGATTCTCGCCCGCCATATCCCGGCGAAACATCTGACGGGGCATCTGCACGAGGCGGGCATCCCCAAGGTGCTGCGGAGGGCGGCATGACGGTTTCTATGCGCGAGACCGCACCGGAGCTTCGTCCGCTGGCCGGCGTTCGCGTCATCGAGTTCAGCCAGATGGTGATGGGGCCGAGCTGCGGGCTGATCCTCGCCGATCTCGGCGCCGACGTGATCAAGGTCGAGCCGCCCAAGGGCGACCGCACCCGCTATTTCAAGGGCCCCGCCGCCGGCTTCTTCGCCACCTACAGTCGCAACAAGCGCAGCATCGCGCTGGACACGTCGACCGCGGAAGGCCAGAACATCGCGCGCAAGCTGATCGAGAGCAGCGATGTCCTGATCGAGAATTTCCGGCCGGGCCTGTTGAAGCGCATCGGCCTCGACTACGAGAGCGTCGCCGCGTTTGCGCCCCGCCTGATCTATTGCTCGCTCAAAGGCTATCTTCCCGGCCCTTACGAAAACCGCCTCGCCCTCGACGAGGTCGTGCAGATGATGGGCGGCCTTGCCTACATGACCGGCCTGCCGGACCGGCCGATGCGCGCCGGCGCCTCGGTCAACGACATCATGGGCGGTATGTTCGGCGTGATCGCGATCCAGGCGGCGCTCGCCGAGCGGCAGCGCACCGGCCGCGGTCGTTACATCCAGAGCGCATTGTACGAGAACAACGTGTTCCTGATGGCGCAGGCCATGATGTGCGAGGTGGTCAGCGGCCAGCCGTCGATCCCCTATTCGATCAAGGACAGCCCGTGGCCGGTCTACGACCTCTTCGACACCAAAGACGGCTCAAAACTGTTCGTCACCATCGTCGGCGAAGAGCAATGGGAGGCGTTCTGCCGCGCCTTCGATTGCGAAGCCTGGCTTGCCGATCCGCGCTTTGCGACGAGCAACGATCGTGTCGACCATCGCGGCTGGCTGATCCCGGAGATCGCGAAGATCTTCAAGCAATGGGACAAGGCCGATCTCGCCGCGCGCCTCGAGCAGCTCGATCTGCCCTACGCGCCGGTGAACAAGCCCGGCGATCTCTTCGATGACCCGCATCTCAACCAGTCGGGTGGGCTGACCGACATTCACTTGCCTGACGGCGGCGAGGCAAAGACGCCGCTGTTGCCGATCTCCATGGACGGCCGGCGCCTGCCCAACCGTTACGATCCGCCCCAGATCGGCGAGCAGACGAGCGAGATCCTGAGCGAGATCGGCCTTTCCCCGAACGAAATCGAAGCGCTGCGACAAGCAGGGACGATCAAAGCCGCGCCGTCCTGACGCTTGGCGCGATCAAAGAGAACACAGGGAGGAGCACATGACCATTACCAGGCGCCAGGCGCTGATCGCGGGCTCCGCATTGGCCGGCG
The DNA here is from genome assembly GCF_059803475.1 of Bradyrhizobium sp. UFLA05-89. Lineage (NCBI taxonomy): Bacteria > Pseudomonadati > Pseudomonadota > Alphaproteobacteria > Hyphomicrobiales > Nitrobacteraceae > Bradyrhizobium > Bradyrhizobium sp. UFLA05-89. The sequence goes on from NZ_JBANBA010000094.1 coordinate 6,314, forward strand.
CATCGCTGCTGCCGGGACGATTGCGCGCGGAGGGCAAGCAGGTCTCGCTCGCGTTCGGACCGGTATCGCCGGTCTACGCCATCGGCATGATCGCGGAGCTGAAGGGGTACTTCAGAGACGAAGGGCTCGATTCGAAGCTCGTGACCGGCAACGCCGGCACGTTCGGCCGCCAGACGCTGGCGGCGGGACAGGCGCTGTTCGCGCATGGCGATGCCAGCCATCCGCTTCAGCTCAGCGCGCGCGGCAAACCCTGCAAGATCCTGCTCGCGACCGAGATGGTGTGTTCCTACGCCAACATCATGGTCCGGCAGGACCTCTACGAGAGTGGCATCAACTCGGTCGAAAAGCTCGCGGACTACAAGCGCGCGGACGGCGCCAAGCCGATCGTCGCCGCCACCGCGATCGGCTCGGGCACCTGGGTGTTCGGCACCTACGTGTTCGAGGCGCGCGGACTCGGCGACAGGGTCAACTGGGTTGCGGGCGGCGGACCCAACACGATGTTCCCCTCGCTCCAGACCAAGCAGTTCGACGCCATCATGGCGCCGCCGAGCTGGATCGTCGAGGTCGAGAAGAAGGGTTTTGGCAGGACCATCTACGACACGTCGAAGCCCGGCGTGTTCGAGAAAGATTTCGGCGGCACGCTGCCCGTGCTCGTGATCTATACGCTCCAGGACACGGTCGAGCAGGACAAGGCGATGGTGCAGGCCTATGTCAACGCGGTCTACCGCGCGATGGCCTTCGTGAAGGCGACGCCGCTCGCGGATGTGCAGGCGCTGGTCACGCCGAAATATTTCTCCGGCATCGACCCCGATGCAATCAGCGCCGAGCTCGGCTTCGACAAGTCGACCTGGGCCTATGACGGCAGCATCGACAAGACCTCGTTCGAGCGCGGCGCCAAGCCCTGGTACCGCAAGGGTACCGACATTCCCGAGACCAAGTACGCGGATGTCGTCGATATGAGCTTCCTTGAGTCAGCCAGGGCGAAATACAAATGATGGCCGCACCCAGCCCGGGCCTCGCGCGCGCGAGAGACGACGATGATAGGGCAGGGGCGCGTACGCGCATCGCCGTGCAGGGTCTCGCCAAACGCTTCAGCGCGTCCGGTCGCGAGTTCGTGGCGGTCGATGATGTGTCGTTCGAGGTCAGGCAGGGCGAATTCGTAGCACTGCTCGGCCCATCCGGCTGCGGCAAGAGCACTATCCTTAACATGGTCGCGGGACTGTTGCCGCGCTCGGGCGGACGCATCCTCATCAACGACGACACTGTCGAGACCGGCAAGGTCAACCCCAGGGTCGGCTATGTCTTCCAGCGCGACACGCTCTTTCCCTGGCGGACCGTGGAGCAGAACATCGGCTACGGGTTGGAGATCGCGGGGTTGCCCAAGACCGAGCGTGCCCGGCGCGTGGCTTCGGCGGTCGAGAAGGCCGGGCTCACAGGTTTTGCGCAGAGCTTTCCGCGCATGCTGTCCGGCGGCATGCGCCAGCGCGTCGCCTTGATGCGGACGCTGATTCTGGAGCCCGAAATCCTGCTGATGGACGAACCGTTCGGTGCGCTCGACACCCACACCAAGCTCGAGATGCATAAGACCCTGCTGGAGATCTGGGAGCGCGAGCGGCAGACCGTGTTGTTCGTGACGCACGATCTCGGCGAGGCGCTGACGCTCGCAAGCCGCATCATCCTGCTCTCGGCGCGGCCCGGGCGGCTCAAGGAGGATTTCGACGTCGCCATCCCGCGGCCGCGCGATCCCGTGGCCGTGCGCGAGAGCGCCGAATTCGGCCGCCTCTATTCCCACATCTGGCATTCGCTCGGCGAAGAATTCCGCCGCACCAGGGTTGACTGACCATGGCCAAAAGCCGCATTGCGATCCTGTTCTGGCAACTGGCCATTCTCGCCGCTGTGCTCGTCATCTGGCAGTGGGGCTTTGAATGGAGCAAGGCGCTGCTGCCGAAGGCTTACGTGCCAAAAATCCTAGATCCCTATTTCGTCGCCAAGCCGTCGCTGATCTGGCAGAGCTTCCTGCGGCTTGGCTGCTTTGCCGATGCCGACGGCTTTGCTGCCTGCATCAGGGGCAACGACAATAATTTATGGCTTGCCACGCTGGTCACGCTGAAGAACACCTGGTGGGGATTCTTGTTCGGATCGGCGAGCGGGATCGCCGCCGGTCTGATCCTCGGCCGTTCCGATTTCCTGGCCCGCGTGTTCGGCCCCTACGTCGTGGCGCTCAACTCGATTCCGCGCATCGCACTGGTGCCGCTCGTCATCCTGATCTTCGGCCTCGGCGATCTCTCGAAGATCGCGACTGCCTGGCTCGTCGTGTTCTTCGTGGTGTTCTTCAACACATTCGAGGGAACGCGCGCGGTCGATCGCGACCAGATCGCAGCCGCCCGTCTGCTCGGCGCCAGCGAATTCACCGTGCTGCGCACCGTCGTGATCCCGTCCGCGCTCGCCTGGGTGTTCGCTTCGCTCCTGCCGGCGGTGTCTTTTGCGCTGATCGGCGTCATCGTCGGCGAGTTCATCGGTGCCGAACGCGGGCTCGGCAAGCTCATCATCGAAGCCGAGGCACGCGCCAACGCCAGCGAGATGATGGTCGCCATCTTCGTCATGATGTTCGTCGGAATTTTGCTCGCGCTCGCCGTGCGCTCGCTGCAATCCTACCTGCTGCGCTGGCAGCCGCAATTCGAGCAGTCGGCGTAGAGGCCAGGTAGGATCCGGCGGCAGGCGGCTCTTATCGCGTCACCGGCTGAACCGCGCCACCAGCTCGACATGCGGCGTGTGGCGAAACTGGTCGACCGGCACCACGGTCTCGAGCTTGTAGCCGCCGTCGATCAGGAGGCGCGCGTCGCGGGCGAAGGTTGCGACGTTGCAGGATACGGCGACCACGACCGGCACCTTGCTTGCGGCGAGTTTCAGCGCCTGCGCCTGCGCACCCTGGCGTGGCGGGTCGAACACGACGGCGTCGAACTCGCGCAGCTCCTGCGGCACCAGCGGGCGGCGGAACAGGTCGCGCGGCGCGGACGTGATCGGTTTCAGGCCCGGAGTGCGCGCAGCTTTCGCGAGCGCTGCGACGGCGCCGGCGTCGCTGTCATAGGCCGTGACGCGCGCCTTTTCCGCAAGTCTCAGGGCAAATGGACCGACGCCGCAGAAGAGATCGGCGATCTCCTTGGCCTTGCCGACGCGCTCGCTCACCAGCGCGGCCAGCGTCTCTTCGCCGGCCACGGTTGCCTGGAGGAAAGAGCCCGGCGGCAGCGTCACCTCTGCGCGGCCCATGCGCAGCGTCGGCGGCAGCCGTTGCAGCACGAGCTCGCCGTGCCGCGTCAGCCGCGCGAGCCGATGCTGCTCCGCGACGCCTGAGAGCGCCGTGATCATCGCCGCCGGCAGCGGACCTGAACCGCGCACGTCGACGTCGAGGCCGTTCTCGGTCGCGGTGACCTGGATGTCGAGCGGCTTGGTCACCGCCATTTTCGACGTCAGCGGCTCGGCGACTGCCCAGGCCGCGTCGAGCGCGCCTTCGAGCGCCGGATCGAGGATCGGACAACGATGGATCGGGATGACGTCGTGCGAGCTCGTTGCGGCAAAGCCCACCTTCAGGATCTCATGCGTGCCGAGCCGGCCATGCAGCGTGATCCGCCGCCGGCCCGCGCCATGCGCGTCGACCGGCGGCGCCACCTCGCACGCGACGCCGGCCTGTGCCAGCGTCTCGACCACGATGTTGCGCTTCCAGGCTTGGTACGGCGCGGCCGCCCAGTGCTGGATCGCGCAGCCGCCGCAGACGCCGAAATGCGGACAGAACGGCGCGATGCGCTCGGGGCTTGCCACATCGACCGCGAGCAGCTTGCGGCGGTCCGGATGATGGCCCGGAACATGCTCGACCTCGACGGTCTCGCCGCCGAGCGCATAGGGCACGTAGATCGCCTCACGATCATCGAGACAGACGCCATCACCGCGGTGGCCGACGTGATCGATTGCCAGACGCTCAACCACGGCGCGCGCCCAGGAAGAATTCGATGTTGCCATCGCCGCCCGTGATCGGCGACGGGAACACCTCGATGTCGGTGCAGCCGAGCGAGGCGGCGAAGGCCGCGATGTCGTCGCAGATCTCCTGATGCACGGCGGCGTCGCGGATGATCCCCTTCTTGTTGTGCTTCCGCTCGGCCTCGAATTGCGGCTTGATCAGCGCGAGCAGGCTCATCGGCGCCGCCGCCAGCGACAGCGCCACCGGCAGCACCGTCTTCAGCGAGATGAAGCTGACGTCGATGACGACGATGTCGGGCCGCGCCGGCAGGCGCTTGCCTTCGTAAGAGCGGATGTCGGTTTCCTCCATCGAGACAATCTTGGGATGACCGCGCAGCGACGGATGCAACTGCTCGCGCCCGACGTCGATTGCAAAGACGAGGCTCGCGCCGTTCGCCAGCAGCACCTCGGTGAAGCCGCCGGTGGAGGCGCCGACGTCGAGGCAGACATGGTCCTCGATCTCGATGGGATAGCGCTCCAGCGCACCGGCGAGCTTGACGCCGCCGCGCGAGACATAAGGATGCGCCGGCTCGGCCTTAAGCACTGCGTCCTCCGCGATGGTCTCGGAGGGCTTTGCGACGGGCTTGTCGTTGGCGGTGACGAGCCCGGCCTCGATCGCCGCGCGCGCCCGCGCCCGGCTCTCGAACAGGCCGCGTTCGACCAGCAGAACATCCGCGCGCTTGCGGGGAGGGGACATCAGGCTCTCCGGGACCGGCTGAAGCGCTTATGTAGAGATAAGTCGCGCGGCCGCCATCCGGACGCAAGTCTCGAACGCGGCGAGATCGTGCCAGACGTCGATGGGTATCTCGGCCGGCGTTACCAGCGGGCAGCCGTGCAGCTCCAGCGCGTGGACCATCATGAGATTGTCGACGAGGCCAAAATCCTCGATCGTCAGTCCTTGCGCATCAACCAGGCGGCCGTCCTCGGTGGTGATATCCATGAAGCGGCCGACGCGGTCGGCATAGAGGGCGGGATCGTTGGAGTAGGCGAGGCACAGCTTGCCGTGGCCGGCCATGTAGCCGAGCTCGTAGACGGTGCCGGGATCGGCCCCGGCGCCGCGGAAGGGAGTGAGATTGGCGATGATGGCGTCGGCCGCATCCATCATCGCCTCGTTGGCGGCGAAGATCCGCCGCGAGGCATCGGGCGCGGCGAGGTCGACTGCGTTGTCGAGAGGATAGAGTCCGACGAGTCCATGCGCCGCGCAGATCGCGGCCTTCCGTCGGCCGATCTCAACCGCATCCGGCAGGAACACGTCGGGGCCTGCCAGATAGATTTTCATGGAGCCAAAGCCGGAAAAATTCTGGATCAAGGTACGAGCCGCAGCGCGTGCTCTGCTCCCTCCCCCGCCTGCGGGGGAGGGTTGGGGAGAGGGTGATTCCGCAATCGAGAACCCCCTAGAGGAGAGAGCCCTCACCCGGATCGCTTCGCGATCCGACCTCTCCCGCAAGCGGGAGAGGTAAGAGGCAGTGCCCGCGCAACAATCAGGCGAGCTTGACCGTCTCGGTCTTCACATCCTTGCCGAGCGCCTCGAATACCTTGGCGACGATGCCCTTGGCGTCGAGACCGGCGCGGCCGTACATCGCGGCCGGCGTGTCATGGTCGAGGAACGCGTCGGGCAGCACCATCGTGCGGAACCGCACGGCGCCACTGTCGAGAACGCCCTGGTCGGTCAGGAACTGCGCGACATGCGAGCCGAAGCCGCCGACCGAGCCTTCCTCGATCGTGATCAGGATCTCATGCTCGCGGGCGAGCTTGAGCACCAGGTCGGTGTCGAGCGGCTTCATGAAGCGCGCATCCGCGATCGTGGTGGAAAGGCCATGCGCGGCGAGCTCGTCGGCCGCCTTCTCGCACTCCGCAAGGCGGGTGCCAAAGGAGAGCAGGGCGATCTTGCTGCCCTGGCGCACGACGCGACCCTTGCCGATCTCGAGGGGAATGCCGACCTCGGGCATCTCGACGCCGCGGCCTTCGCCGCGCGGATAGCGCAAAGCGCTCGGACGGTCGTTGATCGCGACCTGGGTCGCGACCATGTGCACCATTTCAGCCTCGTCCGCGGCCGCCATGATCACCATGTTCGGCAGGCAGCCGAGATAGGCGTTGTCGAACGAGCCCGCATGCGTCGCGCCGTCGGCGCCGACGAGGCCGGCGCGATCGATGGCGAAGCGCACGGGCAGGCTCTGGATCGCGACGTCATGCACGACCTGGTCGTAACCACGCTGGAGGAAGGTCGAGTAGATCGCGCAGAACGGCTTGTAGCCTTCTGTGGCGAGGCCTGCGGCAAACGTCACGGCGTGCTGCTCGGCGATGCCGACGTCGAAGGTGCGGTCGGGGAATGCCTTGTTGAAGATGTCGACGCCGGTGCCCGACGGCATCGCCGCGGTGATGGCGACGATCTTCTCGTCCTTCTGCGCTTCCTTGACGAGGCTCTGGCCGAACACGTTCTGGTAGGCCGGCGCATTCGGCTTGGCCTTGACCTGCGTGCCGGTCGCGACGTCGAACTTGACCACTGCGTGGTATTTGTCGGCGGAGGCTTCTGCCGGGCCGTAGCCCTTGCCCTTCTGGGTCACGACGTGGACCAGGATCGGGCCGGTCTCCATGTCGCGCACGTTCTTCAGCACGGGTAGCAGATGGTCGAGATTGTGGCCGTCGATCGGGCCGACGTAATAGAAGCCGAGCTCCTCGAACAGCGTGCCGCCGTCCATCATGAAGCCACGGGAGTATTCCTCGACGCGGTTGGCGCGGTTGGCAATGATCTTGGGCAGGCGCTTGTTGATCTGCTTGGCCGCCTCGCGCAGCGTGCGGTAGGTCTTGCCGGAGTAGAGCCGCGACAGATACGCGCTCATCGCGCCGACCGGCGGGGCGATCGACATGTCGTTGTCGTTGAGGATGACGATCAGGCGGGAGTTCATCGCGCCCGCATTGTTCATGGCCTCATAGGCCATGCCGGCGGACATCGCGCCGTCGCCGATCACGGCGATCACGTTGTTCTTCCCGCCGGAGAGGTCGCGCGCGACCGCCATGCCGAGGCCGGCCGAGATCGAGGTCGAGGAGTGCGCCGCGCCGAACGGATCGTAGTCGCTCTCGCTGCGCTTGGTGAAGCCGGAGAGGCCGCCGCCGGTGCGCAAGGTGCGGATGCGGTCGCGCCGCCCGGTCAGGATCTTGTGCGGATAGGCCTGGTGGCCGACGTCCCAGATCAGCCGGTCGCGCGGCGTATCGAAGATGTAATGGATCGCGGTGGTGAGCTCGACGACGCCGAGGCCCGCTCCGAAATGACCGCCGGTCACGGAAACGGCGTCGATGGTCTCCTGCCGCAGCTCGTCGGCAACCTGGCGGACCTGCTCGATCTTGAGCTTGCGCAGATCATCCGGCGTCCGGATGGTGTCGAGAAGCGGCGTCTTGCTGTATGCGTTCACGGCGATTTCCAATTTTAAGGGCCGGACGACCGTCCGGCGCGAGATGGGTATGCATAATATTGGCGCAGCGCGAGCCCTGACTGTCGGAGCCAACTGCGCGGGGCAAAGCCCCTTCTTCAAGCTTAAGTGAGCCTAAGTGCGCTCCGGTTCAGTCCAGTGATCTTTGTCACCCAGCTCGGCGTCACCCGTCCCAGCCAATTTCATTAGCGATTTGAAGCGCTTGCCGTCAGCAATACTTGCTCACGAAAGGCTCGCAAATAGCCATAGTCCGCGAAGCTTTACACCAAAGCTGCCGCCAAAGCCAACCCGTAAGGCCCGTGGACAGGGTATGCACTTGCAAGCCTTGGGCCGGTTTGGTTAACCCCGGCTCCGGGCCGGAGGTTCCATTTTGCCGAGTTCCTCGGCAGAAATTTGACCGCGGGGACGGGAACTTTCCAGCTCCAGCCGCCGCCAGGCAAACTCGCGGGCCGGGGCGTCCCCTACCGCAACCGCAAGGGCCGCGTCCGGCATGGCCATCCGTTCCCGCAAGGGAACCGGGCCACACACGATCATGAAGAAGTCGTAGGCGTGCGGCCGCTCATTGGCCATCACGAACTGGAAATGGACGCGGAAGAACTGCCAGCGGAACAATTTGTAGTGCTCCGGTGCGATGATCTCGCGGAAGCGCACCGGTACGATGGCGGCGGGATTGCATCGTGCCGCGCCGACGTCGATGCCGTGGCCCGCGATCGGATCGAACTGGAAGAAGTTCATCACGTCCTTGCGGGCCTGGCAGTCGATCCACTCGACCGAGGGTTCGACCGCGAGCTCGCGCAAGCGGTCGCGGAAATCCTGTGCCGCAGCGTGATAGCCGACGACCGGACAATTGCCGCCGACCGTGAGCAGCATGACGCGGGCGCCGCGCTGTCCGAGCACAGGATCAAGCTTGAGCGCGCGCGCCAGGATCTCGATGGCGAGGAACGAGCCCGAGGAGTGGCCGACCAGCACGATCTCCTCTGCGCGCGTGGTGCGCGCGACCTTGCACAGATGCTCCGCGAAGCGGTCGATGCGCCGGTCCCATTCCGGCTGGCGGCGATGGGCGAATTCCCAGGTCCAGATGTGGTCGCGCAGGAGATAGAGCACATAGGTCCTCTCCTCCGTGTATCTCAGCATGGTGCCGAGCAGCGCCACGAATAGTGCGGCGGCCGTGAGCAGGCTGAAGGGATCTGGGATGCCGAATGCATCCAGCCCTTTGCGGAACAACCATGCGACGCCGGCCGCGCACAGCGCTTGCACGAGCAGCACCAGATAGGGATAGCTGACGAAGGTCGCGAATCGCCAATTCGCCTTGGCGAAGCGCGCGATGGTGCCGCCGAATACGAGCTGGCAGTAGACCCAGAGCGCGGCGAAGACGGTCTTGCGGATCGGCTGGGCGAGGTCGCGCTTGATGTAATCCTCAAAGCGCAGGAAATCGTAGGCCGTGCGGGTCTGCCAGTCGTCAGCGCGGGTCTCGATGCTCCAGGACGCGATCTCGCCTTCGCTCAGATCCTGCGGCCGGCTGATCGTGGTCTTGAGCTGGTAGAGCCGGTCGAACTTGCGCAGCTCGGTGCGGAACATGCGATAATATCGCGCGAGCCCGCGCGGATCGTAGCCCTGCACATAGATGATATGGCGGTTCTGAACGCGCACTGACTCTGTGATCCCGCAAGCCGGCCTTGGGCCCCGACAGGAGCCCAGCCTCTCCCCGATTGACATGCTTTTTTTTCGACGAAAACCGTCGATATTCGTCCGGACCATTGGTCCGGACCGCATTGTCTGCCCGGGACTATAGCAGTCCGTGGGACAGGCCAAGAGCTATTTGCAGCCTGGCTGCGCGGCCTTCGGGCGCATTCCCTGAATGTTCTGAATGGCTTGGGGTATCGGGGGAAGGATGGCTACTGAACGTCGAGGGGTGCGGTGCCGCTCGCCTGGCCGCTGGCGTCCGTTGTGATCTTGTCAACGCGGGCCTCGGCCTGGCGCAAGAGCTCCTCGCAGCGGCGCTTCAAGGCCTCGCCGCGCTCATAGATCGCCACCGATTCTTCCAGCGGCACCTTGCCCTCCTCGAGCCGCTTCACGATCGTCTCGAGTTCCTCGATCGCGCGCTCAAAGGTCAGCCTGGTGACGTCGATTTGGGTATTTTCGGCCATATCCGTATCCGATTGCCCGCCCTTCGCTAGGTTACGAAGCAATATTTTGCGGGCGCAATGTGGCGGGTGTCGTCAGGCGCCCATCAGGGCGCCGACATGCGCCGTAACAGATTCTTTCAGTCCTTGCAGGTCATAGCCACCTTCGAGCACCGAAACAACGCGCCCGCCCGCGGTCTTGTCGGCGAGGTCCATCAGCTTCCGTGTCACCCAGGCGTAGTCCTCGCCGCGCAGGTTCAGCGAGGCCAGCGGATCGCGGTAATGCGCGTCGAACCCCGCGGAGATGATGAGGAGCTCGGGGCTGAACTTGGTGAGCTGCGGGAGGATCAAATTCTCGAAGGCGTCGCGGAATTCAGGGCCGCCATCCTCGGAGGCGAGCGGCGCGTTGACGATGGTGTCGTGATCGCCGCGCTCGGAGCGCGCGCCCGTGCCTGGAAACAGCGGCATCTGATGGGTCGAGCAGTACATCACGGTCGGATCCGACCAGAAGATGTCCTGTGTGCCGTTGCCGTGGTGCACGTCGAAATCGACGATGGCCGCGCGCTTGATCCCGTATTTGCGCTGCGCGTGGCGCGCCGCGATCGCGACATTGTCGAAGAAGCAGAAGCCCATCGGCTTGCCGATCTCGGCATGATGTCCGGGCGGGCGCACGGCGACGAAGGCGTTGCGATGCTCGCCTGCCATCACAGCCTCGGTGGCGGCGACGGCGCCGCCGACCCCGCGCATGACTGCTTCCCAGGTGCCCGGCGACATCGAGGTGTCGCCGTCGATATAGACTTGGCCGCTGGTCGGCGCGATGTGGCGCAGCTCGGTGACGTAGTGCTCGTTGTGGCAGAGCGTGACGAGGTCGAGATTGCCCTCCGGCGCCTGGTCCCGTACCAGGAACTGGAAGCGTTCGTGCGACAGCGCTTCCTCCACCGCGCGCAGGCGGTCCGGCCGCTCAGGATGGCCCTGCGGCGTAACGTGGTCGAGGCAGGCCTTGTGGGAGAGAAGAAGCGTGCTCATCAGGTCGGGCTCACTGCGAACGGGCTTTTGACCTCGCTTGGCGCATCCGGCGCCAAAAGGCAATGCAAAACGCAATGTAGGCGTTTGGCCTGGAATGGCAAAGGTGGTCCCGTTCCGGGCCGTTTGATCTGGATCAATTGACGCGCAGGATGCGGCTCAGTGGCAGCGGGCCGATCGGGCCGTGCGTCCTGAAGAAGGCAAATAGCGCATCTGCATCGTAGCCGCCATATTGCGGCGAGGCGCCTTGCTTGGCGGCGGTAAAGCCGTCGCCGCCGACGGCGAGATAGTCGTTGAGGGTGACGCGGTAGCTCGAGGCCGGATCCATCGGCTTGCCGTCGAGCGTCATCTTGTCGGCCATCACGCGCTCACCGAACGGCTTCGAGGCGTCCCAGACGTAGCTGAAGCCGTTCGACACCTGGAGGATCCGCGGACGCTTCGGATCGAGCCATTGCTGCTCCAGCATCTCCTTGAGCTGGCTGCCCGTGAGCGTCAGGGTGACGAGGCGGTTGCGGAACGGCTGGCTCGCGAACACGTCGCCAAAGGACACCGCGCCGTTCTCCTTCGGCACGATGTCGGTGCGGATGCCGCCGGGATTGGTGACGGCGATGAGGGCGCCGCCGTCCTTCGCATCCTTCGTCGCCGCCAATTGCGCATCGGCGATGACGTCACCGAGCGCGCTCTCGCCGGCGTCGTTGGGCACGCGCGAGAGCGTCTGTGTCACCGATCCCGCCGGACGGTTGGCGATGGGGGAAGCGAGCTTGTCGTAGGCCTCGATCAGCGCGGTCTGATCGGGATCCTTGGCGAGCGAGGCGTTCGCGACGATCACGTTCTCGGCTTTCGCGCTGACGATGTCGCGCGTGGCGGAATCGAGCGTGACGTCGATCGCCGTGACGAGCGTGCCGTATTTGTCGCCGCTGGTGACGAGCCGGCCGTCGATGTTGCAGACATAGGCACGGTGGGTGTGGCCGCTGACGACGACGTCGACCGCGCGGTCGAATTTCTTGACGATGTCGACGATCGGCCCTGAAATGCCCGGGCATTCATTGTAGTCGCCGGTCGGCTCGCCGCCTTCGTGGATCAGGACCACGATCGCCTCGACGCCGCGCGCCCTCAGTTGCGGAACGAGCGCATTCACCGTCTCGGCCTCGTCGCGGAATTCGAGCCCGGCAATGCCCTTTGGCGAGACGATACCGGCGGTGCCCTTGAGCGTCAGCCCGATGAAGGCGACGGGGATGCCGTCGAACTCCCTGATCTCATAGGGCGGCAGGATGCTCTTGCCGGTCGCGGTCTCGATGGTGGAGGCCGCCAGATAATGGAATTTGGCACCCGTGAAGGGATGCGGCCCCTGGCATCCGTCCTCCGGATGGCAGCCGCCGTTCTGCATCCTGAGCAGCTCGGCCTTTCCCTCGTCGAACTCGTGATTGCCGACCGAGGTGATCGCAAGCCCCATCATCGACAGCGACTCGACCGACGGCTCGTCGTGAAACATCGCCGACAAAAACGGGCTCGCCCCGATGAGGTCTCCGGCCGCGACGAAGATCGTGTTCTTGCGGCCCTCGCGAAGCTGCCTGACCAGCGTCGCCATGTATTCGGCGCCGCCCGCCGCGACCGTCACCTTCTTCGTCTTGTCCTCGGGATCGCCGATGCGGATGCCGCCCGGCGGCGGCCTTAGATTGCCGTGGAAGTCGTTGATCGCGAGGATGCGCAGTTCGACCGATGCCGAGCCCTGGGCAAGAACGGGCAGGGCGCAGCCGAGCGCGAAGGCGAGAGTGGCTGGGATCAGGCGAAGCAGATGTCGCATGGAACGAGCCTAGACGTTCCGCGGGAAGATTTCACGAAGCTTGTTGCTCTCTTCCTTCTCTCATTGCGGAGGAGGTGGCAGCTTGCGCTCCTCTAATGCCTCTTTCTCGCGAAGAATGCCCTGAACGCAGCGATCGCTTCCTTCGAGCGTATTCGCTCGCCGAAGAGATGACTTTCCTGGTCGATGCGGCGTGTCAGCTCCTCCGGCGGCAGGCGCAGCAATTTGCGCGAGATCGCGACCGCATCTGCCGGCAGTCTGCAAATCTCCCGCCCCACCTTCTTGGCTTCCGCCTCGGTATGTCCGGGCGAGACCACGACATTGACGAATCCCGCCGACCGGGCCTCCTCTGCGTCGAAGGTCCGCCCCATCACCAGCATTGCGAACGCGCGCTGATAGCCCATGGTGCGCGGCATCAAGAGGGTGGACGCGCCCTCCGGGATCAGTCCGAGCGGGACGAACGGCGTCCTGAAGGTCGCAGCGGTCGATGCGAGCACATAGTCGCAATGGAACAGCATGGTCGTGCCGATGCCGATCGCAACGCCGTCGACGGCAGCGATGATCGGCTTCACATTGTGGGCGAGCGAATAGAGCAGCTTGATGGAGTTGGAGGCTCGCGGCGTCTCGGGGCTCGCCGTGGCATCGGCCAGGAACTCCTCGAGGTCGTTGCCGGCGCTGAACGCGCCGGAGCCGCCGGTGATGATGAGGCAACGGATGTCCGGGTTGTTCTGTGCCGTGTCGATCGCCTGGCCGATGTCGCGGTACATGGCTTGCGTGACTGCGTTCCTCTTGTCCGGCCGGCGCAGCGTGATCACGCGCATCGCGCCTTCATGCGTCACAACGATCTGGCCGGCCATGCTTCCCAGTCCCCAATAGCGGCCCACAGCACCGTTGCCGCTAGCCCATCGTTTTGCTGTCAGCCTACATCATCTTGCGGAGTTGCCAAACCTGGGGTTGCCGTTTTCAACGGGGCAGTGCATGCCACCGCCGTCTCCGCCGGCGTCGCGCAGGCGAGGCGAGTATTGCAACAAAAAGTTACACTGACCTTATTGAAAAACCGGGAGTTGTGCGACAGGATCGGCCCCGTTTCGCTCTCATTGGCCGATTGCCCATCGATGATTGCAGCAAAGATCGTTGACGAATCCTCGCTGCACTATCGCGGCTGGCGGGTCGTCTTCGGTTGTTTCCTGATCGCCTTCTTCATGTTCGGCTTCGGCCTTTACGGTCAGGGCATTTATCTCGCAGAGCTTCAGCGCGTTCATGGCTGGCCGAGCGCGTTGATCTCGACGGCCAGCACCTTCTCGTTCCTGCTCACCTCCGCTCTCGTCATCTTCACCGATGACATCATGGTGCGAATCGGTCCGCGCGCGCTTTCGCTGTGCGGCCTGTCTGCGCTTGGCGCCTCGACGATCATGTTCGGATTGATGACGGCACCCTGGGAGCTCTATCTCGCCTATGCCCTGATGTCGGTGGGCTGGACCGGAATGGGCACGGTCGTGATCGCGACGGTCCTCAACGCCTGGTTTGACCGACGTCGCGGGCTTGCGCTCAGTCTCGCGTTCAACGGCGCCACCTGCGGCGGCATCGTGCTGGCGCCGCTGCTGCTGTTCATGACGGGCCTCGTCGGCTTCGCGCGCGCGATGCTGGCCGCAACGACGGTGATGGTTGTCGTGCTGGTGCCGGTGATCGTGTCCCTGATCGACCGGCCGAAGGGCGGAACGCAGGCGCCCCCAGCATCGTCCCAGGCGGCAGGCCAGGACACGCTTCCCGCGCCGTCACGAAGGGCACTGCTCCGCGATTCCGGCTTCTGGACCATGGTGGTGCCAATCGCGATTGCGATTCTCGCGCAAGTGGGTTTCATCGTCCACCAGGTTCCGTTCCTCGAGCCGCTGATCGGGCGCTCGGCGGCGGGGCTCGCGCTTACCATCATGGCGAGCATGGCCGTCGTCGGCCGCCTGTCGCTCGGCCTGTTCGTGGACCGGATCGATCCGCGTCTGGCGAGCTCGGTGTCGATGGTGAGCCAGGCGCTGGCGCTTCTCGTGCTGCTGCAATCGTCGCAGGCGAGCGTGATGCTGGCGGCCTGCGCCGTCTACGGCTTCTCGATCGGGAACATGATCACGTTCCCACCCCTGATCATTCAGCGCGAGATCGGCCATGCCGCATTTGGTGCCGCCATGGGATTGGGCACGTCGATCAGCGGCGTCATCAGCGCGTTCGGCCCGGGCCTCATCGGGTTCGTGCGCAGCCTGACCGGCGATTACACGGCAGCGCTGACGCTATGCCTGCTGCTCAATCTCGTCGCGGCGGCAGCGGTTTTGGTGCGGCCTAAGCCGGCGCGGTAGTCAATGGCGATGCGGTGCGGCTGCGTCCTGCGTTACTCACCACACTCTCACTGTCATCGCCCGCCTTGTGCGCGCTTGCGCACTGGGGCGGGCGATCCAGTATTCCAGGGGCTGTGCGAGGATACGGAGAAGCTGCGGCGTACCGGATTCCCCGCTTGCCGCCTACGCTAAAGCTTCGGCGAGCCAAGACCTCACGCCCCGGCGAAGCCTTGGCGTAGCCGGGTCGCGGGGAATGACAGCAGTGATGTGGACGCAGCCACCTACCTCAGCAACACCGCGTCCGCCGCCGCGACCGACTCCGCGCTCTCCGTCACGGTGCGCTCCAGCGAACTCGCCTGCACGGTGATGTTCTCTGCAAAGAAACGGGCGAGCGAGACGTAGCGGGGCGCATCGACGTTGCCCTCGCTCTTGGCCGCGAGCGCCTCGCTTGCCAGCATGCAGCCGCCGAGCGTCGCACCGAACTGCTGGAGATAAGGCGTGGCACCGGCGAGCGCGTCGTTCGGCGCCTCGGCAAGGCGCTCCAAGAGCCACTTGCTGGTGCGCTTGAGCGCGTCCAGCGCCTCGCGCAATTTGACGCCGGTGGTGCCGAAGGCGGGATCGTTGGAGGCCTCGACCTGCTTGATGATGCCGGAGAGCTCGCCGAGCAGCGCCCAGACGGCGGTACCGCCGTTGGCCGCGAGCTTGCGCGTGACGAGGTCGATCGCCTGGATGCCGTTGGTGCCTTCATAGATCGCGGTGATGCGCGCGTCGCGATAGTGCTGGGCCGCGCCGGTCTCCTCGATGAAACCCATGCCGCCGTGCACCTGTACGCCGAGATAGGCGACCTCGTTGCCGACGTCGGTCGAATAGGCCTTTGCGATCGGCGTCAGCAGCGCCGCGCGCGCCGCGGCCTCGACCCGCACGCCGGGATCTTTGGCGCGCGTCGAGACGTCGATCGCGACTGCCGTCGCATAGCAGATGGTGCGTGCGGCCGCGGTCTGTGCGCGCATTCGCATCAGCATGCGCTTGACGTCAGGATGCACGAAGATCGCGTCCGAGCCGTCGCCCTTCTTGCCGAGGGCGCGACCCTGCCTGCGCTCCTGCGCGTAGGCGAGAGCCTGCTGATAGGCACGGTCGGCGACGCCGACGCCCTCGAGGCCGACGCCGAGACGGGCCTGGTTCATCATGGTGAACATGCAGCGCATGCCCTGGTTTTCTTCGCCGATCAGAAAGCCGATTGCACCGCCATGATCGCCCATGGTCATGGTGCAGGTGGGGGAGGCGTGCATGCCGAGCTTATGCTCGACGCCGGATGCATAGACGTCGTTGCGCGCGCCGAGCGAGCCGTCGGCATTGACCATGAACTTTGGAACAAGGAACAGAGAAATTCCCTTGGTGCCGGCGGGCGCGTCGGGAAGGCGAGCGAGCACGAAATGCACGATGTTGTCGGTCATGTCGTGCTCGCCATAGGTGATGAAGATCTTCGTCCCCTTGATGCGATAGGTGCCGTCGGCATGCCGCTCGGCGCGGGCGCGCAGCGCGCCGACGTCGGAGCCGGCCTGCGGCTCGGTGAGCTGCATCGTGCCGGTCCATTCGCCGGTGACGAGTTTTTCCAGATAGATCTGCTTCAACTCGTCGCTGCCATGCGCCTCCAGCGCCTCGATCGCCGAGGCCGTGAGCAGCGGGCAGAGGCCGAAGGCGACGTTCGAGGCGCTCCAGATCTCGGTGCAGGCCGCGTTGATCGCGATCGGCAGGCCCTGGCCGCCGAAGGCTTCCGGTCCCGAGACCGCGTTCCAGCCGCCATCCGTCCAGCGCTTATAGGCATCCGGCCAGCCGGGCGCGGTCGTGACCTTGCCGTCGTCGAGCTTGATGCCGTTCTCGTCGCCGACGCGGTTGAGCGGCGCAAGCACGTCGGTCGCGAACTTGCCGGCTTCCTCCAGTACGGCTTGGGCGATGTCGGCGTCGAAATCGCCGTAATGGCCGGCCTCCACGGCGGCCTTGAGGCCCGCGCCGTGGTTGAGCGATAGCAGCATGTCGTTGATCGGCGCGCGGTAGGTCATGGCGTGCTCCCGGAAACCTCGTTGGCGCCGTATTCCCACGAAACCGCGGAGGTCTCAATGGCCGGGAGGGCCAAGTTTCGTGCCTGGGAGGCCAGCCAGGCGCGGGCGGGGCGCTGACGTCGGAGGGGCGTGCAAACTGCGCCCGCGGTCGGCGAATTTACGCGCCGAGGCGGTTGAAATGCTCGCTTTCTCTCTATAGACCGGCGGAGCAAACGGGAATCTGCGGTAGCCATTCCCGTGACAAGCGCCGTTGGGGCGTAGCCAAGCGGTAAGGCAGCGGATTTTGATTCCGCCATTCGGAGGTTCGATCCCTCCCGCCCCAGCCAGTTGATGTTACTCGGCAATCGTACGTCGTTCTGGCCCTTCATTCTGAACGCGATTCCGCTGCTCATTCTGAACATATGTCGCTGTTTCGTTCGCCAGCCTGTGCGCGTGCCGCTTGCGGGTGGCGGCCAGCATTCGCTTTTCGGTGCGCTTGGCATAGTCGATATACTGCTGCGTGCGATGTGCCGACAGCGCGCGCCCTTGTCCGTCGGTCAGTTCGGCCTCCTCCAGCTCGGTCATGCGGCCGTGCCGGCAGGCGTCGAAGGTGAAGTCCGCCGGCAATTCGAGTTTCGCACGCATGCGCTGCACCTTGTGCTGCATGGTGAAGGCGAACTGCTTCGACTTTCCTTCCTCAACCGCACGCAGGACCATGGAGATACCGCGGCGGGGAAGGTGGGAAAGGATCTCCTTGCCGCGAGGATGGAGCACCTTTCGGCCGAGCGCCTCGCGGCATGGCGCATCCGTTTCTCCTGTTCGCCCGGTGATGTCTTGGGTGCTGTGAACGCCAGACGCGGATGACAAACTGATCGGCCACCACTCAACGCAGAAAACGGCAGATGAGGTGCGTCGTGACTCCGCGGCAACGGTGCAAGTCGATGCAGATCCCGGCTTGACACCTGCCATGCGTGTTCTCATTATGTTCTCAGGGAATTTCTTCAGGCGAACGGTCGGATGGCAAGGACAGCAACCATCCTCCACGCTGATCTGGACGCGTTCTACGCCTCGGTTGAGCAGTTGCTTGTGCCTTCGTTGCGCGGCAAGCCCATCGCGGTCGGCGGTGGGGTTGTACTTGCAGCTTCCTATGAAGCCAGGGCTTTTGGGGTCTGCGGCGGCATGCCTGGACGGCAAGCGCGTGAGCTCTGTCCGCACCTCACTTTTGTCAGTGGACATTTCAAGGATTACCAACGACTGGGTGATGCTGCGATCAAGGTGATCGGCGATTTCACGCCCCTCGTCGAGCGGATCTCCATTGACGAGGCCTTTGCCGACGTAGCGGGCTGCACCCATCTCTTCGGTTCGCCAGCCGAAATCGCTACTGCAATCCGCGAGCGCGTGCGCACCGAGCTTGGTCTTCCGATCTCAGTAGGGGTTGCGCGCACCAAGCATCTGGCGAAAATTGCCTCGCAGGTTGCCAAGCCCGACGGACTCGCGATCGTCGATCCTGAAACGGAGCTGGAATTCCTTCACAACCTGCCCGTCGAACTGATGTGGGGCGTTGGACCGGTCACGAAGGCGCGGCTGGCCAGGATCGGTGTGCTGACGATCGGGCAGCTGGCAAAGACACCGGGATGGTCGCTCGAGCGGTTGCTCGGTTCTGCGGCGGGCGAGAAACTCGCAGCGCTGGCGTGGAATCGCGATCCGCGGCAGCTCAGGCCTCACCGAAGGGCCCAATCGGCAGGAGCGCAATCGGCGATTGGCAGAAAGCCGGCAGAAGCGCGAGTTATTCGACCTATCCTGCTTCACCTCGCAGATCGCATCGCAACGCGGCTTCGCGCAAAGTCCAGGCCTGGCCGAACCGTGACGGTCCGCGTTCGCTTCGCCAACCTGAACTCGGTCACGCGCTCCTTGACCCTCGACGCGCCGATCTCCGCGACGATGATCCTCGCTGAGCTCGCCGAGGAGCTGGTGCGCGCGATCCTTGCAGACCACCCGCACGAGAACACCATCTCGTTGCTGGCGATCTCCGTGTCGCATCTTGAGGAGAACTGGGACCTCGAGCTGGAGCTCCCGCTTGGACTTGAAGATGAAGCGCGCCGCCCCGGCGCCAGGATCGGCATGGCACGTTGGGCGGCTGACTGCGCCGTCGACAAGATCCGCGATCGCTTCGGTTGGGATGCAATCGGATACGGCTCGGCAGCGTTGGGTATTTCTCGTTCCGTGCCCGACGAGTTTCGCAAACTCGCCGAAAGGGACCTGTAACCCCCGCGCTCCTGCCGAGTGAGTTTGTTTTCAATTCGACGAACGGCCGGAAAGAAACGAATTACGAAGCGACGACGATGCAGCACGCGCATCGCTATTTTCTGGACCCGCTCGACAGTCGAGGAATCCGATCGCATCATTTTCGTCGACAAGCGTGGTTGAATTGGAACGGGACTTGAGACAATGAAGATCTTCTTTCGTATCGCGCAGACCGTGGGCCTCTGGCTCGGCCTCACGGGAGCCACCTTCGCCGACGAGCCCTTGAAGATCGCAACCAGCGCTGGCCCGGTCGCGCAATTGGCGTCCTTTGCCGCCAAGCTCGCCAAGGAGAAGGGGCAGGACGTCAAGATCGTCGAGCTTTCGGACTGGGTGGCGCTGAACGAGGTCGTCAACAGCGGCGACGTCGATGCCAATCTGTTTCAGCATGCGACCTATCTCGCGCTCCAGAACAAGCAGCGCGGCTTCAGTCTGGTGCAGGTCGACAAGGTCGGCGTGATCGCGCCGGTCGGGTTGTTCTCGAAGAAGATCAAGAAGCTCGATGAGATCAAGTCCGGTGATAGCGTCGCCATTCCCAACGAGCCCCTCAACGGCGCTCGCGGATTGATCCTGTTGGAGCGGGCGGGGCTGATCAAGCTGACGCCGGGCAAGGGCTTTTCGGTCAGCAAGTTCGACATCATCGACAATCCGAAGAATCTCAAGATCGTCGAGTTGGACCCGGCGCAGACCTATCGATCGCTCGACGACGTGACGCTGGCGCTCGTCAACATCACCTACCTCATACCCGCCGGCGGCGATCCCAAATCAGCACTGATTATCGACCGCACCGTCGACGACGGGCTCGTGCTGCGCTTCACGGCACGGCCGGACAAGAAGGATGATCCGCGCCTGAGAGCCTTCATCCAGGTGTTCAATTCACCCGAGGTGAAGCGGTTCATCGAAGAGAAGTTGCCGGCGTTCATACCGGCCGGGTTCGGCAGCTAGAGCCCGATGCGGCGGCGCCGGCTTCGCGAAACCGCCGCCGCCGCACCGGGGCCAACCCTATCCGGCGGATGATCGCGGCAAGTCGCGGCGCAAGAACTCGGAATATACGCTGCAGTTGACCCGCTCTTCGGCTGCGAATTCTCATGCCAATATTCATCGGCGCTGACCGCCGATACTTCCCGCCTGTCCGGTCGCGGGAGGCGAGTGCACGGCGGCGCCGCAGACGCGAGTGGGCGTCTCAGTGCGACGACCTCTCCCCATCTATAGATTTTGCGAATACCTGGGATCATAAGGATCAATTTTACCGATGGTTTGCCCCGACCAATAATACGCCAGTCGATCCCGACGGAATCGTCGGCAGGTCGGTCCAATGATGGGGACGTCAGTCGGCGCGTTACGCTTGCGAAGCGTTGCAATGCGCCGATTGCTTGGGGGAAACATGAACAGGCTACAGAAGATTTCTGCAGCGTCGCTGCTGCTTGTGTGCGCATCTGGCGGGGCCGCGGTCGCTGCCGAGAATGGTGTGCTGAACTATCCGCCGGGAGCGCCCGGCGTTTTCATCGGGACGTTTCCGCCCATTCCCGGAATCTTCATGCTCAGCCAAACCAACTATTCGAGTGGTGACGGACTCTATGATGGTCACGGCAACAAGCTTCCGATTCCGTTCGCCGTTTCCTCGATCTCCGAAACGGCCCGCATTCTCGTAAGCTACCCGACCGAATTCCTGGGCGCTCACGTCTACACGCAGTTCGTGCTGCCGTTCGTGCACGTGCAGAGCTCAAATCCGGGCGGCAAGTTTTCTGCGGACGGTTTCGCCGGGCTGACGATATCTCCTGTGATCATGCAGTGGCATCTCAGCCAATACCAGAGTCTCACACTCGGGTTGGACATCGCGACGAACACCGGCACCTATTCGCCCTGGGCCGGGTTGAATGTCGGCACCAACTACAACACGATCATGCCGACACTGGCGTATCGCTATTTTGATCCGAAGGGGGGCGAGATCGGCATTTCGCCCCGCTTGATGTTCAACGATGCCAACACCGCGTCGCCCAACGTGTTCACCCGTACTCTGCAAAACTATCGGAGTGGCGATGCATTCAATGTTGACTTCAACGTCGGATACAATTTCGGTCCATGGAAGGCCAGCGTCGTGGGCGCCTATACCCAGCAGTTCACCGACGACACAGTAAACGGCGTGAAGGCGTTTAATGCGGCCGGCGTGCAGGACGGCAACCGGCTGCGGACTTTTGCAGCGGGCCCGTCGCTGACCTATGACGCCGGCAAATTCCAGGTGAACGTCAACTACCAGCACACCTTCCTTGTTGAGAATGGGACCAAGTCGGAGTCCGTTTGGGCGAACATCGCCTTTCCGATCTGGGTACCGGCTCCGCCCCCAGGATCTGGTCCCCCAGGCTCTCCCGTCAGGCATTGAACTGGCGACCTCGCGGCCGGAATCCTTGACGACAAGGCTCTGCCGGCCTCTTCTTTAATCGAGTGTCTTTGCAGCCAGCTTGATCGTCTTTAGGAGCCAGGCTAGGCCGGCATCGTTTGACCTGTATCTGTGCCATTGCACGGATTGATTCATCTGGGGCAACTGGAACGGCAGTTCGAGAATCTTGATCGGCAATCTGCGAAGCGCCTCCTTGGCGAGACGGCGATGAATAGTCGCGATGCGATTGGTTCCGGCAACAAGTCCCGCCATCGAGCTGAAGCTGTAGGTGATGACGTCAATGCGCCGTTCAATGCCGAGCCTGGTGAGAAAGACAGTTTCGAGCGACTGCATGCCCTCGGAAGGTTGCATCACGACGTGTGGTGCGCTTGAGAAATCTTTCATCGTGAGCTTGCCTTTCGCGTAGCGCCCTTTGGTCCACGCGACGGCACAGAAATCGTCCTGTAGCACCTTCTCGAATGGATGGTTCTCCGAGCAGAATTCGCGCGGGATGATAAGGAGGTCGACCGCGCCTTGCTCGAGCAGTCGGTCCGGCGCAGCTACCTGATTGAGGAAGTTGAACTTCACGTCGGGCGCCGTACGCTCGCAGGAAGCGAGCAGCGCCGGCGCAAGCGTCGCCAGCGTGTAGTCGGAAGCCAATATTGTGAACCGGCGGTTAGATTGGGCCGGATCGAATTGCGAGGTCGCGGCAACCGTCCATTCGATCCGGACGAGTAGGTCGCGTACCGAGTCCTTGAGCGCCTCGGCCCTCGGCGTTAGCTCCATCTTCCGTCCGATCTTTGCGAGCAACTCGTCTCCAAAATAATCCCGCAGGCGCTGTAGGGCGCTGCTCATTGCGGATTGGGTGACATTCATTCGCGCTGCGGCGCCGCTGACGCTTCGCAGATGCAGCAGATGGTCCAGTGCAATCAGAAGATTGAGGTCGAGCCTGTTGTTGAAGCGCATTATCCTTCCTCCCGATCCATCATTTTTATCAATACCAAAGATGTAAACAATCGATTTTTGAAACGGTAAGAGAGGTATTAGACACAGGCCAGAGGGAGCGCTCACCGGCTGACCAACGCAGACAGCGGCGGCCGAAGCATGCTCGAGATCGACCTGGGATTTCGAATGTTCAAATACTTTCCGAAGAACTACGTCTGGAATCTCTCCGTCGATCTCGCGATTGAGATGGGAGCACGGATCGGCGAGATCGAGGAGATGTGCGCGCCGCTGCAAGAGGCGTCGTCGCAGCCCGACGCCGCAGGCGTGCAGGCGTTCCGCGAGACGTGGTCAGCAATGGCGGATAAGCTGTGTACGCTTGCTGCCGAGGACGAGGCGCAAGGGCGGTTTTTCTCCGCGGGCGAGAAGTACAATCGCGCCGCCATCTATCTGATCACCTGCGAGCGGCTGCAGGCGCATGGCGCGCCCGGGCGCCTTGAACTCTACCAGCGCTTTCTCGATGTGTTCGCCCGCGGCGTGACACTCGCTCAGGAAAATTGCGAGCGCGTGGAAATTCCCTATGAGAACGCGCATATCACCGGCCTCCTGGTGCGGGCCGAAGGATCGGCCGGACCTGCGCCATTGCTCGTGCAGGTCAACGGTCTCGATTCGACGAAGGAGATGAAGTACCGCGTCGGATTGCCGGGCTGGCTTGCCAAACGCGGCGTATCGTCGCTCGTCATTGACCAGCCGGGTTCGGGCGAAGCTCTTCGATTGCACGGAATGACGGCGCGCTACGACAGCGAGCACTGGGCAAGCCGCGTGTTCGATTGGCTGGAGACGCGAAGCGATGTCGATGCCAAGCGAATCGGCCTCGAAGGCGTGTCGCTCGGCGGCTACTTCTGCCCGCGCGCAGTGGCGTTCGAGCCGCGTTTTGCCTGCGGCGTTGCCTGGGGTGCCAACCACGACTGGCGCGACGTGCAGAAGAAGCGGCTGCAGAAGGAAGGCAGCTTTCCGGTGCCGCACTACTGGGCCCACGTCCGCTGGGTCTGGGGCGCCAGGGATCAGGATGAGTTCCTGAAGATCGCAGAGAATGTCCATCTTGACGGCATCCTGAACCGCATCGAGGTGCCTTTCCTCGTCACGCATGGCGCCAACGATTCCCAGATTCCATTGCAGTGGGCGCATCGCACCTACGACCAGCTCGTCAACAGCCGCAAGCGCGAGTTGAGGATCTTCACCGAGCGCGAGGGCGGTTCTCAGCACTCGAGCTTCGACAACAGCATCAACGCTGGCCACTACATCGCCGATTGGGTCGCGGAGACCCTCGGCGGGCGCGTTGCGTGATCGCGGATAGGACTGGAGAAGAACAATGAAAATCGTCGGATTGGACAGCGTCGTCTTCGGCGTCGATGACGTCGCGGGCGCTGCGCGGTTTCTCACCGATTACGGCCTGACGCCGGTGAACGTTTCGGAGAACGGCGGACGTTTCGAGGCCATCGACGGCACGTCGGTGGTGATTGCGCACGAGGGCAATCCGCGGCTGCCCGCGCCACCTACACCGGGGTGCCGCTTGCGGAAGACCGTGATGGGCGTGGCCGACACTGCGACATTGCAGGCGATCGCGGCCGAGTTGCGCCGCGATCGCGAGGTTCGCCAGTTCGACGACGGCTCGATCGAATCGATCGACGACGCGAATTTCGTTATTGGCTTCCAGGTCTCGGTCCGTCGGACCTTCACGCTGGCGGGCGAAATTTCGAATGCTCCCGGCGGGATCATGTTCCGTCCGATCAACAGTCTTGGTGTGCCATCGCCTGGCTCGGTCATCCGCCCGCGGTCGCTCTCCCACGTGGTGTATTTCGTTCCCGACGTCCTGAAGGCCGAGGCGTTCTACGTCAATCGCCTCGGCTTCCGCTGCACCGACCGCTTCACCGGCACCGGTCCGTTCCTGCAGCCGGGCGGAAGTCTCGATCATCACACGCACTTTCTGATGGCCGCTCCGCCGCACATGCACGGGCTGGAGCACTTCACCTTTCATTTTGGTGGTCCGACCGAGATGATCGCCAACGGCTATCGGTTCGTCGAAAAGGGCTATCAGGCTTTCTGGGGACCAGGCCGTCATATGCTGGGCTCGAACTGGTTCTGGTATTTCAACAGCCCGTTTGCCTGTCACATCGAGATGGATGCGGACATGGACCAGCACGATGCGAGCTGGACGCCGCGCGAGACGGCGGCATCGGCGGACAATTCACAAACCTTCCTGCTGAAGATGCGGAAGAAGTGGTCTCCAGGTCCTGGAATTCACGAGAATGGCGACTACGCCTGAAACGGATTTGGAAGGTTGGATTCGGCTGTGCCGGTCGGAGGAGATCGGTGAAGGGCAATCACGCGGCTTCGATCTCGGAGATGAGGACCAGGACACGATATTCGTCGTTCGTTGTCGTGGAGCCCTGCATGCGTGGCGCAATGCCTGTCCGCATGTCGATGGCGCACCAATGGCCTGGCGCAGGGACGCGTATTTGAATGCCGATGGCACGCGCATCGTGTGCCACGCGCACGGGGCTCAATTCATGCCCGATACCGGTCTCTGCGTTCAGGGGCCGTGTCTCGGCAAGCGGCTGATACCGGTAGGGTTCGTCACCGACGCAGATGGCGGACTGTTCGTGAAGATATGAGATGGCGCCTCAAAGAGGCGCGCGCTCGGGGGGAAAGAGCAGCATGGCGGTGGTCAACAGGGTTCTAACTATCGGCGGCGGGTTTTCCGGCATGGCCGCGTCGATCCAGATGCGCAAGGCCGGCATCAGCGTCGATCTCGTCGAACTCGATGCGAACTGGCGACCGGAGGGGGCCGGCATCTCCGTCAGCGGCCCGACGCTGCGTGCGCTCGAGACGATCGGCGTGTATGACGAGTTCGCCAAGCGGGGATTTACCGCCGACGGGGTCGATCTCTTCACGCCAACCGGCCACAAGGTCGGGGAGATTCCAACGCCAAAGGTCGCGGGCTCCGACGTTCCCGGCGGCGGTGGAATCATGCGCCCGGAGCTCGGTCGCATCCTGGCCGATGCAACACGCGCCAGCGGTGTCTCCGTTCGCGTCGGATGCACCTATGAACGGCTCGAACAGGCTGGCGACCATGTCACCGTTGCTTTCACCGACGGGACGACAGGGACATATGATCTCGTCGTCGTTGCTGACGGCGTTCATTCGAGGACCCGTGAATTGCTATTCCCGGACGTGAAGCCGCCGCAATATGTGGGGCAGGGCGTCTGGCGTGCTGTCCTGCCGCGCCCCTCGGACATCGTGCGCCCGCGGATGTGGCTGGGAGGGCCTGTGAAGGTCGGCGTCAATCCGGTCTCGCAAACCCACATGTACATGTTCATCACCGAGGCGCGGCCGGACAAGCTTCAAGTCGATGCGGCGAGCCGGCCGCAGCTGGTTGCCGATCTCATCGCGCCCTTCGCCGACCCCGTTCTG
Source organism: Bradyrhizobium sp. UFLA05-89 (assembly GCF_059803475.1). Lineage (NCBI taxonomy): Bacteria > Pseudomonadati > Pseudomonadota > Alphaproteobacteria > Hyphomicrobiales > Nitrobacteraceae > Bradyrhizobium > Bradyrhizobium sp. UFLA05-89. The sequence goes on from NZ_JBANBA010000094.1 coordinate 32,154, forward strand.
GTGGCGTGTCGTTCCGACCTTTTCGCGCCAGACGCCGCGATCGATTATCGTCCGCTCTCGAATCTGCTCGTGCCAGCGCCGTGGAATCGCGGCCGCGTGATCCTGATCGGCGATACGGTTGCCGCAACGACGCCGCATCTGGCATCCGGCGCGGGCATCGGCATCGAGAGCGGCATCGTTCTCGCGGAAGAGCTGATGCGGGCCTCGACGCTCCAGGAGGCGTTCGACGGCTTCCATGGTCGCCGTTGGGATCGCTGCCGGATGGTGATCGAGAATTCCGAACGGTTGTGTCGCATCGAGATGGAAAATGGCGACAAGGCCGAGCACGCCGGGATCATGCGTGAGTCGGTGGCGGCCCTGACACAGCCGATCTGAAAAGAACGATACCAACGATCAACGGGAGGAGCAGATGAAATCAACAACGGAAACATGGTCGGGTCGAATTCCCCTGATGGTGGCGCATTGCGCCGGCATGGTGGATCTCGTCGCGTTGCCGGTCTGGGTCGGGACCCTCATCGAACGTTACAAGTTCACTCCTCAACAGGCTGGCGGACTTGCCACCTTGTTCCTCCTGGGAGCCGTGCTCAGCAGCGCATTCTTCGCGCCGCGGTTCAACCGGCTCAATGCGCGCGTTGCGGCAGTTGTCGGCTTCGGGATCGCGAGCGCGGCCTTCCTGGTCGCCAGCAGGATGTCCGACTTTGCGCCGCTCGCTGGTCTGCACGCCGTGGCCGGCGCCGCGGCCGCCTGCGGACTGAGCTTCACCCACGGCACAATCGCCCGCAGCGCCAATCCGCATCGATTGTTCGCGATCGTAGGCATGGCGCTCGGCGTCTTCGCGATCGTGTTCCTCGGCGTCACGCCCAATCTCGTCGCTAGCCTTGGCGGGTTTGCGCTGTTTGTTGCCTTCGCGGCGATCATGGCCATCGCTGCGCTCTTCGCCGCGATCTCGTTTCCGACCGGAGGTGCCCAGCGTGCGGACGACATTGTTGCCGCTGTGAGCCATCTCGGGCGAGCTGTCTGGTTCGGCATCGCCGGCATCAGCTGTATGGCACTGACGCAGGCGATGATGTTCAGCTTCATCGAGCGCATCGGTATCGATCGTGGTTTTGGGACCCAAGCGGTTACAGGCGTCCTGATCGCCCTCGGCTTCGTCAACCTGCTTCCCGCTCCGCTCGCTGCATGCTGGAGAGACGGTTGCCGGCGAAGACCGTGCTGCTTGCCGGGCCGGTTTGCCAGGCCGTGATTGCGGTTGCGGTCACGTTCGGTGCGGGATTCGTCGCCTATGCAGCTCCCACCGTGCTGTTCGCTGCGGTCATGATATTCACCCACACCTTCGCGTTCGGGCTGCTGTCCCGTCTCGATCCCACGGCTCGCGCGCTTGCGGGAACGCCGGCAATGTTGATGATCGGCGCAGCCGTTGGCCCAATTCTTGGCGGTACGCTCGTCCAGCTCTTCGGCTATCCGGCACTTGGCCTGTGTGCGGTCGTCATCTCGACCGTCGCGGTCCTGTTGTTCTCGAAGGTGTTTGCTTCGGCGGCTCGGCCCGTGCCAGGTTCGCTTGAAATCGCCTGATCCCAGCGCGGTACAAATCACGCATGGGCCAATCGGAGCGGCAAGCCGGGGCCGCATGTTGTTCGTACTTGTGGACGGAAGGTTCGGCCCGGAAGTCAATTTGGAGAGGAAGGGCCCATGAGGTTTGCAACCTACGACGATGGGAGCATCGACGGTCGTCTGGTCGTCGTGTCGAAGGACGGGACGCGGGCGGTCGAGGCGAGCGGTGTCGCGCCGAGCCTTCTCGCCGCGCTGCGCGTCTGGTCGCAGGTCGAGACACCTCTGCGCAGCCTTGCGGACCAGCTCGAGAGTGGAAAGGTCGAGGGTGAGCTCGTTTTCGATCCCGCCCGCTGCCTCGCACCGCTCCCGCGCGCGCCGCAATGGTGCGACGGTTCGGCCTTCCTCAATCACGGCTGGCTGATGGACGTTGCGCTCAAGAAGGCGCCGATTCCCGATTTCGAGACCATCCCCGTCATGTATCAGGGGGCCAGCGATGATTTTCTCGGACCGCACGCAGACGTTCCCTTCGTGTCGGAAGCCGATGGTATCGATTTCGAGGGTGAGTTCGGCGTCATCGTCGACGAGGTCGCGATGGCGACGCCGGCAACTCAGGCCGGCGAGCGTATCCGCCTGCTTGTTCAGATCAACGATTGGAGCCTGCGCGCGCTCGCTGCGCGCGAGGTGCGAACCGGATTTGGATTCTTGCAGTCGAAACCATCGACCGCCTTCGCGCCGCTCGCCGTGACACCGGACGAATTTGGCGACGCCTGGCGCGATGGCCGGCTCGACATGGCTCTTCACGTCTCGCTCAACGGAACACGGGTTGGCTCCGCCTCCGGCCGCGAAATGACATTCTCCTTCCCGCAATTGATCGCCCATGCGGCAAAGACCCGTCGTCTGACGGCGGGCACGATCATCGGATCGGGGACGGTCTCCAACGCGGACCGCGCCGCCGGGTCGAGTTGTCTTGCCGAGGTGAGAGCCATCGAAACGATCGATCACGGTGCGCCACGAACATCGTTCCTGAAATTCGGCGATCGCGTGACCATGCAGGCCCGCTTTGCCGATGGTCGCGAGGGGCCGTTCGGATTTGTCGATCAGACGGCGGTCCAGTCAACGCCGCTCGAGATGATCTGAAAACGTAAGTTCATGCGGATCCTCTAGAGAGAGAAGCTCACCATGACGATGCGCTTTGTCGATATCTCCGTGCCGCTCCAGGTCGGGATCAAGTCCGATCCGCCGGGCCTCGAACCGCACATCCAGTATTTCGGTCACAAGGACGCGCTGCACGAGGTCGAGGCCATGATGGGGCTGACGCCCGATCAATTGCCGGATGGCGAAGCATGGGCGTTCGAGCGAGTGCAGATGAGCACCCATAACGGGACCCATCTCGATGCGCCCTGGCACTATCATTCGACCATGAACCGCGGACAGCCCGCGGCCACGATCGATCAGATCCCGCTCGACTGGTGCTTTAGGCCGGGTGTGAAACTGGACTTTCGGGACAAGCCCGACGGCCACGTCTGTACGGCTGCGGATGTCGAGGCCGAACTCGCGCGCATCGGGCATACGCTTCAACCGCTGGACATCGTCCTCGTCAACACCGCGGCGGGCACACGCTATGGACATGACGACTATGTCGGTCGCGGCTGCGGCATGGGACGAGAATCCACGCTTTACCTGCTCGAACGTGGGGTCCGTATCACTGGAACCGACGCATGGAGCTGGGACGCCCCGTTCGGTTTCACACGGCAGAGGATTGCCGAAACCGGCAACAGCGCGCTGTTCTGGGAAGGGCACAAGGCCGGGCGTGAGATCGGCTATTGCCATCTCGAGAAGCTGCACAACCTTGAAGCCCTGCCTGACTACGGCTTCACGGTATGCTGCTTTCCGGTCAAGGTCGAACGCGCATCCGCAGGTTGGACACGGGCTGTCGCGATCATCGGTTGACGGTCAAGGCAATCCGCCTACCTGGCGCGGCGGTCGCAGAGGGCCGAGTGACGTTCGTTGCGTTCGCACGAAAGGGCCCGGCGATAGCGAGGCCTGCAGACGCCCGCTGCGAGCAGACATGATACGATCTGATCGGACTAGGTTGGGCGTCGGAGCCCGGGAGAATTGATCCACTCGTCTATGTGGGCTGCCGTGTCGGCTTGGCTGGCCTTTCTCTGAAGCTCCTCTTTCTCCTTGCCGGCCGGCATCGTTTTCGCGTGCTCACGACTCTCCTGCGCGACTTTCGAGAGCTCGTCTTGAAGAGAGACTGTCTGCCCAAAAACGTATCGCATGACGCTGCTCCGGCGTGCGGATGGCGAATTCGCGACTTTCGAATTTACGGGTGACGTGATGCTCGTCGAGGACGAGTTTCTACCCTCTCGCTCGCGAACGCCAGTTCTTTTTTGACCCACTTCAAAAGAGATCGACTCAAGAATCAGTCAGAAGTGATGTCGCGATGTTCGATGTCCCGCTGAAGCCTCGCTTGAAATTGTTGGTCAATGGGCGCGGCCCGTCGCTTGGGTTCGTAGCGCTCCACCAGCTTCAAAAGACGCCTTTTGATAAAGGGATCAGCCTGCTCTGCGAGATCACGCAATATCGTCGCGCGCTGCTTGTTAAATTCGTCGTCCAACATCGTCGTCCCCGTACAGAAAAAAAGATATTTGCAATTGGGTCAGTATAGCGCCTCATTGTTCTTGAGGAAGGCCCAAACGGGAATCTTGCTTGATTAGCTCGCAAGTGTGGCAATCGTGTTCGGCTGTTTTGTCGAGAGATTCCGCCAGAGATGGCGCCACGTCGTCGAGTTTCGACGAATCGGCAGCGAATCTCGTCAGCGACGTCTGCAGTCCCATCGCGCGTGACGGCTACTTCCTCAATATTCCCACCGTCCGCGCCATTCGCCTCACCGATCCGGCGTGGCGGCCCAGTTCGTCGGCGATCTTCGATGCGCCAATTCCCTGCCGCGCGAGCCTGAGCAATCGCCGGACTTCCTGCTCGGTCCATTGCTTTGGCTTCGGTGTTTTCATGGCGCTGCGCTCGACAGGCACCAGTTAACCAGTGAGCCAAGTGGCCAACACTTGGGAAATTTACGGGTGGCCTCCGCGCTTGGACATCATCCTTCTGATGATGCAATCGAAGGAGCGGAGCACGAGCCGGCCTTTGCCAAGCGCAATCCCTGTTGCTCCTATCCGTCGTATTGATCCGGCCCCATCGCCCAGGATGATTGATCGTGGCCGAACGCGTAGTTGCGGTTGGTGATCGCCGGGTTGCGATTGACCATCGGCCGCATGAACATTGGATGGGTCGCGCTGCGCACCTCGTGCTCGACCGTGAAGAGATGCTTGCCACTGTCGAGATCGACGATGTCGCAAAACCGGTACTGGTATTGATTGTCCTCGCGGGAGATCAGCTTGCGCGCCGACAGCCTTCGGTAAGGGCCGGAGAAATCGGTGATGTACATTTGCACATGATGGCCGTCATAGTCGGCCTGGGGGCGATCGGTCTCGCGGAACAGGAGATGCTGGCCGCGGCCCGTCTTCACCGCGGCAACCTGGCCGTCACCGTTCCGCAAGCTGGCGGGCATGCCCATGATCTCGGGATAGAAGGCGCAAATCGCCGGCGCGGTTCCGAGCGGCACCTCGAATTCGACGTAGGGGATGCCGAGCGCGATGCGCCCAAAGCGCGCCGCGTCCGGTTCATGGCAGCGTAGGCGATTGCCCCACGGACAGGTCGCCTCGACGTAGTCGTTGTGCTCTGCGAACGCGAACGCCGTGCCCTCGAGCTTGCTGGCGACCGATGCCAATCGCGCCAGCAGCGCCTCGCGGCCCGCAATGACCAGTCCGACGTGACCGCGCAGCACCTGCGGCCGGCCGCTCGGCAAGTGAAACTGGCTTTGACCGGCATTGATCCACATGTTGGTGTCGGACACCATCAGATAGGGGTCGCGGGTGAGCCCGAGCCCCGTGACGTAAAACAAGGTCGCGAGGCGCTGATCGGGGACCTGGACGTTGACGTGCTCGAGATGGATCGCGTTGCCGAGATCTTCGGCGGATCGGTCGAATTGTTGGGGCATGGATGCGGCTCTGGAAACGATGACGGACTGGCCATACTAGAGCAGAATTTCCGTCAGCCGAAACTGTCAGCCGATCACATCTGCGGGCAAAGTAGCATGCTCGTTGCCACCTTGCCGTGGCAGCCAGTCCCTGTAATCTGGCAAAAACATAGATAAGGGAAGGCATCGATGGGGGGAGTTCTGGAGGGCGTGCGCGTCCTCGACTTCGGACGCTATATCGCGGGACCGTATTGCGCGACATTGCTGGCCGAATTCGGCGCCGAGGTCATTCGCGTGGAAAAGCGCGACGGCAGCGAGGATCGCTTCGTGGCACCGGTCGGCGAAGGCGGTGAAGGCGCGCTGTTTCTGCAGATCAACCGCAACAAGAAGTGCATCACGCTCGATCCGATGAAGCCGGAGGGGCACGAGATAATGCGCCGCCTGGTTGCGACCGCGGACGTCGTCGTCGCCAACCTGCCTCCGCAGACCCTGCGCGCGATGAAGCTCGATTACGACTCGTTGAAGGCGATCAGGCCCGACATCATCCTGACGACGGCAACCGCGTTCGGCGGGCCGGGCCCCTGGTCCGACCGCGTCGGTTTCGACGGTGTCGGGCAGGTCATGTCGGGCTCGGTGTACATGACGGGCGCTGGCGATCCGCCTTACCGGGCCGCGGTGAACTGGGTCGATTTCGGAACTGCGCTGCATTGCGCGTTCGGGACGCTCGCCGCGCTGATCGAGCGCGGCAAATCCGGGCGCGGGCAGATCGTCGAGGGGGCGTTGCTCGCCACCGCGCTGTCCTTCACCAATGCCACGCTGATCGAGCAGGCGGTGATATCAGTCAATCGCGTTCCGACCGGCAATCTCGGCCAGACCGCTGCTCCAGCCGACATCTACCGCACCAAAGACGGCTGGGTGCTGTGCCAGGTCACGGGTCATCCGCTGTTCAAACGCTGGGCGAAGCTGATGGGCGAGGAGGCGAAGTGGCTGAACGATCCGCGCTTTGCCGACGACAACGGCCGCGGCAACAATGGCCCCATCATCAGCGAACGGATGGCACGCTGGTGCGCCGAGCGCACCACGCAGGAGGCTGTCGACACGCTTGGCGGTGCGATGATTCCGGCCGGGCCCGTCCTGAGCCCGCAACAGGCGCTGGATCATCCGCACATCCGTGCTGCCGGCTTCATGCAGGACGTCGATTATCCGGGCTTGCCGAAACGCGCACCGGTCGCACGAGCAGCCGTCCGGCTGTCGGAAACGCCGGGTGAAATCGCGGCGCGACCGCCGACGCTCGGCGAACATACCGATTTCGTCTTGGCCGAACTCGGCTACGACGCGGCTGCGATTGCGGCGCTTCGGCAAGGCGGCATCATCTAAAGCGGGATGGGGTTAGGTTGAATCGATTTGGGATTCCCAAATCAGCTTGTTTCTGATTCACCATGCTGGCTGG
>NZ_JBANBA010000095.1:0-39112 GCF_059803475.1 Bradyrhizobium sp. UFLA05-89
ACACCCTCACCGCCGCTTACCCCAGTCGCCGCTTACCCCATAGCATCTGGATTCCCCGCTTTCGCAGGGAATGACAGTTGTAGGTGGGGCGCGACCTTCCGGACGTTAATTCGCCGTCAGCTTCACACCCAGCCGCCCCGCAAGCTCCTGCACGAACTGCCAGGCGACGCGGCCGGAGCGTGAACCGCGCGTGGTCGACCATTCCAGCGCCTCGCGCTCCAGCGCCTCGTCGTCGACCTTGATGCCGAAATGGCCGCAATAGCCGTGGACCATGGCGAGGTACTCGTCCTGGCTGCAACGGTGGAAGCCGAGCCACAGGCCGAAGCGGTCCGACAGCGAGACCTTCTCCTCGACCGCTTCCCCCGGGTTGATCGCAGTGGAGCGCTCGTTCTCGATCATGTCGCGTGCGAGCAAATGACGGCGGTTGGAGGTGGCGTAGAGGATAACGTTGTCGGGCCGGCCCTCGATGCCACCTTCGAGCACGGCCTTCAGCGATTTGTAGGACGCATCATTGCCGTCGAAGGAGAGATCGTCGCAAAAGACGATGAAGCGGAAGGACGACCCGCGCAATTGCTCCATCAGCGCGGGCAGCGTCTCGATGTCCTCGCGATGAATCTCGATCAGCTTTAGTTTGTCGGAGGCTTTGCGGTCCGCATTGATGCTGGCATGGGCGGCCTTCACCAGTGACGACTTGCCCATGCCGCGCGCGCCCCAGAGCAGGGCGTTGTTGGCGGGAAGGGCGTTCGCGAAGCGCTCGGTGTTCTCGATCAGGATGTCGCGCATCCGGTCGATGCCCTTGAGCAGGAAGAGATCGACGCGGCTGACCCGCGGCACCGCCGACAGGCGGCCGTCCGGATGCCAGACGAAGGCGTCGGCACGCTCGAACGAGACGGGCGCGGCGGTCGCAGGTGCCTGGGTCGAAAGGTGCGTCGCAATGGTCTCCAGCGCACGCACGATGCGCTCCTGCGCGAGGTCGGTGGTTTGAGCCTTGGGTCGTTTTGCCGCGAGGCGGGTGGGGTTTCGGGCAGGGGTCTTAACAGCGGTCTTGGTGGCCTTCCCGGCGGCGGTTTTGCTTGGTTTTCTGGGCATGTCCGAAGTTCCTGAGAATGCAGCCTTATCGGGCCTGAGCGCCTCCCGCAAGATGGCCAAATCGTCAGTCTGGCAGCGTTGCAATTGGGACCGCTGCCGCTATAGTCCGCGCGAAATTTGACCGACCCGGCTGCCCAAAGGGGCCGATGCCGGCCTTCTCCCGTTCACGAGGATCGTCCGAATGTTCATTACCCCTGCGTATGCCCAGGCCGCGGGCGCCGGCGACACCAACAGCATGTTGATGTCGCTGCTGCCGTTCGCCCTGATCTTCGTGATCATGTACTTCCTGATTCTGCGCCCGCAGCAGAAGAAGGTGCGCGACCATGCCGATCTCGTGAAGAACATCCGCCGCGGCGACACGGTCGTGACGTCGGGCGGCCTCGTCGGCAAGGTCACCAAGGTCGTCGACGACGACCAGATCGAGTTCGAAATTTCCGACGGCGTGCGGGTGCGGCAGATGCGCCAGATGATCTCCGGCGTGCGCGCCAAGGGCGAGCCGGCCAAGGAGAGCGCCAAGGACGACTCGGCGAGCTGATCGCTCGCTCGAGCCTCGTATTCTTCTGATCTGACAGGTTCACTCGATGTTGTATTTCACGCGGTGGAGGGCGCTGGGGATCATCCTGACGGCGCTGATCGTGTGCCTCTGCGCGGTCCCGAACTTCTTCCCCGAAGCACAGGTCAAGACCTGGCCCGCCTGGGCGCAGCGCCGCCTGGTGCTCGGCCTCGACCTTCAGGGCGGGTCCTATCTGCTGCTCGAGGTCGATTCCAACTACGTCAAGAAGGAGAAGCTCGACCAGGTTCGCGACGACGTCCGCCGCGTGCTGCGTGAGGCCAAGATCGGCTACACCGGGCTGTCATCCAAGGGCGATGCGGTCGAGGTCCGTGTTAAAGATACCGACCTTCAGAACGCGCTGTCCAAGCTGCGCGACCTCTCCCAGCCGCTCGGCGGGCTGCTCGGCTCCAACGGCCAGCGCAGCCTGGAGGTCAGTGATGCCGGCGGCGGGCTGATTCGCCTGACCGTGCCGCAGGCCGCGATCACCGAGCGCGTGCGTCAGACCATCGAGCAATCGATCCAGATCGTCGAACGCCGCGTCAACCAGCTCGGCACCGTCGAGCCGGTGATCCAGCGGCAAGGCACCGACCGCATCCTGGTCCAGGTGCCGGGCCTGCAGGATCCGACCCGCCTGAAGGAGCTGCTCGGCAAGACCGCGAAGATGGAATTCCGCATGGTCGACCCCTCGGTGCCGCCCGATCAGGCGCAGAGGGGCAGCCTGCCGCCCGAATCCGAGCTCCTGATGAGTGCGAGCTCTCCCAAGGTACCGTATGTCGTGAAGAAGCAGGTGCTGGTTTCCGGCGGCGACCTGACCGATGCCCAGGCGGCCTTCGACCAGCGCACCGGCGAGCCGATCGTCAACTTCAAGTTCAACACGTCGGGTGCGCGCAAATTCGCGCAGGCCACGCAGGAGAATGTCGGCCTGCCGTTCGCGATCGTGCTGGACAACGAGGTGATCTCGGCGCCTGTCATCCGCGAGCCGATCACGGGCGGCCAGGGCCAGATCTCCGGCAGCTTCACGGTACAGTCGGCGAACGACCTCGCCATCCTGCTGCGCGCCGGCGCGCTGCCGGCGCCCCTGACCGTCATCGAGGAGCGCACCGTCGGTCCCGGCCTTGGCCAGGACTCGATCGAGAAGGGCGAGCTTGCGGCCTATGTCGGCTCGATCATGGTTATCGTCTTCATGCTGCTCACCTACCGGCTGTTCGGCCTGTTCGCCAACATCGCGGTGGCGATCAACGTTGCCATGATCTTCGGCCTGTTGTCGCTGCTCAACGCCACGCTGACGCTGCCCGGCATCGCCGGCATCGTGCTCACCGTCGGCATCGCGGTCGACTCCAACGTGCTGATCTACGAGCGCATCCGCGAGGAGCTGCGCGGCGGCCGCAACGCGATCTCGGCGATCGACGCCGGATTCAAGCGGGCGCTTGCGACCATCCTCGATTCCAACATCACGACCTTCATTGCTGCTGCCGTGCTGTTCTACATCGGCACCGGTCCGGTGCGTGGCTTCGCCGTGACGCTCGGCATCGGCATCATCACCACGGTGTTCACCGCCTTTACGCTGACCCGGCTGATCGTGGCCTGGTGGGTGCGGTGGAAGCGGCCGCAGAGCGTGCCGATCTAGGAGCCTGATTGTGACTCACTTCGTTCTCATCGGGCTTGGCGTCCTCATTGCCATCCTCACCGTGGTTGCGGCCCTCGGCCTATTGCCGTCGCTGCGAATCGTCCCGGACGATACGCATTTCGACTTCACGCGCTTCCGCCGCATCAGCTTTCCGATCTCGGCAGCGCTATCGATCGTCGCGATCACGCTGTTCTTCACCCACGGCCTGAATTTCGGCATCGACTTCCGCGGCGGCACGCTTCTGGAAGTGCAGGCCAAGTCCGGCACCGCCGACATTGCGGCGATGCGTACCGCGCTTGACGCGCTGGGACTCGGCGAAGTCCAGTTGCAGCAATTTGGCGGCCCCGAGAACGTCCTGATCCGCGTTGCGGAGCAGCCGGGCGGCGATGCTGCCCAGCAGGAGGCGGTGCAGAAGGTGCGCGGCGCGCTCGGCGACACCGTCGAATACCGCCGCGTCGAAGTGGTTGGCCCGCGCGTCTCCGGCGAGCTGCTCGCCTACGGCATGCTCGGCCTGATGCTCGCGATCGTCGCGATCCTGATCTATCTCTGGTTCCGCTTCGAGTGGCAGTTCGCGCTCGGCGCCATGATCGCCAACGTGCACGACATCGTGCTGACGATCGGATTCATGTCGATCAGCCAGGTCGATTTCGACCTGACCAGCATCGCGGCGCTTTTGACGATTCTCGGCTACTCGCTCAACGACACCGTTGTCATCTACGACCGTATCCGCGAGATGCTGCGGCGCTACAAGAAGATGCCGATGCCGCAGCTCCTGAACGAGTCCATCAACTCGACGCTGTCGCGCTCGATCATCACCCACGTCACGGTGACGCTGGCCTTGCTCGCGCTGCTGATCTTCGGCGGCCACGCCATCCACAGCTTCACCGCCGTGATGATGTTCGGCGTCGTGCTGGTCGGCACCTACACCTCGATCTTCATCGCGGCCCCGATCCTGATCTATCTCGGCGTCGGCGAACACCGCGAGGACGCCGTGGATACGGCTACGCCGGCGAAGAAAAATCGGCCATGATCCGAACCGCGTGCCCTCGCAGTAGTTTGCGAGGGCAGTAGCCCAACGCGCGATGAGGTTAGGGTGAATCATCATCGCGCTTCAGCGTGTTGTTTGAGCATGATCGTTTCGGAAAACCGCTGCACACTTTGCGCTAACGCGGCCCTCCGGGTCCGGATCATGCTCTAGTCGGACGAATCCCATGGCCGGCGATTCCAACGCTCCACATTTCCCGCGCTCGGCGCCGATCGACGCCTATGGCAAGGGCGGCTTTGCCTTTGCCGGCATGTCGCATCGCGGCTCGCTGCTGTGCCTGCCCGACGCGATCTGGGCGTGGGACGTGACCGACCCCGCCAAGATCGACCGCTACTCGCTGGAGCGGGTCTTTGCCGCGGCCAACAGCATCGACACGCTCCTGGTCGGCACGGGAGCCGGCGTGTGGCTGCCGCCGCCGGAGCTGCGCCAGGCGCTGAAGGCGGTGAGGGTGGTGCTGGACACGATGCAGACTGGCCCCGCGGTGCGCACCTACAACATCATGATCGGCGAGCGACGGCGGGTCGCGGCGGCCCTGATCGCCGTGCCATGAGTGGAGCACCGGCTGCCGACGCCGCCTTCTGTGCCGATCTCGTGCGCAGCCACGATTTCGCGCGCTACGCCGCGACCCTGTTCGTATCAGCCAATGAGCGCCGCGCCCTGCTCGCGCTCTATGCCTTCAACGCCGAGATCGTCCGCGTCCGCGATCAGGTGACCCAGCCGCTGCCCGGCGAAATCCGCCTGCAATGGTGGACCGACATGCTGGCTGGCCATGTCCATGGCAGCGCCGAGGGCAATCCCGTCGCCGCCGAGCTCCTGGTCGCGATCCGCGACTATAATCTGCCGGTCGAGCCGTTATCGCGGCTCGTCGAGGAGCATCAGTTCGACCTCTACAATGATCCGATGCCGACCATGGCGGCGCTTGAGGGGTATCTGACCGAAACGTGCTCGGCGCTGTTGTCGCTTGCCGCATGGATCTGCGCGCGGCCGTCGGAAGCGATCGATCATCTCGCCCGTCACGCCGGCTTCGCGCAGGGCATGGTGCAGGTGATCGCCAGCCTGCCGCGCGATGCCGCGCATCGCCAGCTCTTCGTACCGCAGCAACTCCTGGAAGGCCACGGCAGCACAGTCGAGGAGGTGTTTGGCGGCAAGGAGACGCCGGCGCTGCGCGCGGCGCTGGATGAGCTCACGAGCGAGGCGCGAAAGCACATCGCGACGGCGACCTCGCTGCTGGCGGAGATACCACCGCCGGCAAGGCTGGCGTTCCTGCCGCTGGCAACGGCGCGCCGCGATCTGGCGCGCCTGTCCCGCGCGGATCGCAATCCCTTCCTGCCGCAGCCGCCGTCGCGGCTAGGAACCCTGTGGACGCTCTGGCGCGCGGCGCGGTCGCGGCAATTTACTAAATAGCGGCTCCCGTATCGCCGCGGCAGGCCAGATGCCCTATATTGCCCTATGGCCGAAGCACTCGACACCACCTTGCACGACACGCCGGATTCGGCGGTCGTCCTCGCCGACGTGCGCGCGGCTGCGGACGTTGTCCGCGGCGCCATCGTCGAGACGCCCTGCAATTACAGCCGGACGCTGAGCGCGATCTGCGGCTGCGATCTCTGGCTCAAGTTCGAAAATCTCCAGTTCACCTCCTCGTTCAAGGAGCGCGGCGCCCTCAACCGCCTGACCGCGCTCTCAGCGGAGGAGCGGCAACGCGGCGTCATCGCGATGTCGGCCGGCAACCACGCGCAGGGCGTTGCCTATCACGCCAAGCGCCTCGGCATTCCCGCGACCATCGTGATGCCGGTCGGCACGCCGATGGTGAAGATCGAGAACACCAGGCATCACGGCGCCGAGGTGATCGTCACCGGCACGACCCTGGAAGAGGCCGCCGCGTTCGCGCGCACGCATGGCGAGGCGCGCCGCATGATCTTCGTCCATCCCTATGACGATCCGCTCGTCATCGCCGGGCAGGGGACGGTCGGGCTCGAGATGCTCAAGGCGGTGCCGGAGCTGGATACGCTGGTCGTCCCGATCGGCGGCGGCGGCTTGATCAGCGGCATCGCCATTGCGGCCAAGGCGCTCAAGCCGTCTTTACGAATTCTCGGCGTCGAGGCCTGGCTCTATCCCTCGATGTACAACGCCATCCATGACGGCAACCTGCCCGCGCGCGGCGACACGCTCGCCGAAGGCATCGCGGTGAAGTCGCCAGGCAGGATCACGACCGAAATAGTCCGCCGCCTCGTCGACGACATCGCGCTGGTGAACGAGGCCGAGCTCGAACGCGCGGTAGCGACCCTGATCTCGATCGAGAAGACGGTGGTGGAGGGCGCGGGCGCCGCTGGGCTCGCGGCGATCATGAGCGATCCCTCGCGCTTTGCCGGCCAGAAGGTCGGCCTTGTCCTGAGCGGCGGCAACATCGACACGCGGCTGATCGCCTCGGTGCTGACCCGCGAGCTCGCGCGCGAAGGACGGCTGACGCAATTGTCGCTCGACATCCCCGATAGGCCGGGCCAGCTCGCCGCCGTGGCGGCACTGCTGGCGGAGGCCGGCGCCAACATCATCGAGGTCTCGCACCAGCGGACGTTCTCCGATCTGCCGGCCAAGGCGACGCTGCTTCAGCTCGTCATCGAGACGCGCGATGCCGCGCATCTCGACGAGGTCATGGCCAAGCTCGGCGAATCCGGCCTGAGCGCGCGCTGTACGTGAGCCGCAGCTAGCTCGTCGGCAGATCCGCCTCGAAGTTAAACCGGTCGCGCAAATTCTTGCGCTGCTCCAGGATATCCTTCAGGAAGGCGCGGTCCTGGTCGCTCGTGATCATCGGCTCGATGAGATCGAGCTGGTTCATCGCCACGAGCTGCAGGATCTCGGTGCGCGGCTTGCCGTTGGCGTCGCGCGGCAGCGCGTGCACGACCTGGATATGCTCGGGCGGCTTTGGTCCCTTCGCAGCCGTGAGCTCGTTGCGAAGCTGGCCTTCGAGCGCCGACTGGTCCGCCTCGACGAAGGCGTAGAGCCCGACGCCGGAGCGGCGGTCGGCGAAGGCAACGATGGCGGTATCGCGCACGGCGGGATTCTTGCGGATCAAATCGACCAGCACCGGCGCGTCGTTGACGAGCCTGCGGCCACCGCCCTCGCGGTCGGTGAAATTGAAAAGACCGCGGGTGATCGCGCGATAGACCTTCTTGCCGGTGGCGAGCCAAAGGCTCGCGGCAAAGGATTTCTTGGCGAGGATCTTGCGCTCCCTGGGCGTCAGCGCCTCGGGCGCATAGGAGCGCTTGTGCTTCAGCAGATGCCGGAGATCTTCATAGGCGAGAATGCGATACAGCCGACCGCGACGCTCAAAGCAGGCGGCGAGCTGGAAATCGGTCACATAGGCGCGGCCGTCGCGGCCGACCAGCCAGTTCTGCTCCTTCGCAAGGTCGTTGTGGCAGATGCCGGCGCGGCGCAGCCGGCGCAACGCGTCCTTGGCGGAACGGAAATAGGCGACATTGCCGTGCGGCTTGGCCAGATGCAGCGCGACGCCATCGACGAAGCCGCGGACCAGCGCGCGACGCCCGGCCCATAGCAGCTCGGGGCCGACGTTCAGGCCCTTGGCCAGCGCCAGCGCATGTTTCTCGCGCGCGAACAAATGGCGCGCCAGCACGAACGACCACCACGGCACCTCGTCGAGCCGGCGCAGCACCGCATCGACCTCCTCGGGCTCATTCCTGAAACGGCCGCGCTCGACGGTCGAGAACACGTCGCGCTTCAAAAGCACGCCCTCGGTCCAGCGCGCCGCGAGCACCGCGGCGTCTTCTTTGGGTAGGCTCATGACAGGCTCACGCCGCTGCGGCGATGTTTTGGTGATCGGCGATCCAGCGATCGAGATCGGCGAGCGCACGGGCGCTCAGCGCCTGCTTCTTGGCGATCGTCTTCTCGTTGCCGCGCAGCCGCGTGCCATCCGGCTTTTTGGTCGGCAGAGTCGCGAGCGGCGGGAACAGGCCGAAATTGATGTTCATCGGCTGGAACGAGCGCGTGCCCGGCTCGATCGTCTCGATATGGCCGCCGGTGATATGGCCGAGCAGTGAGCCCAGCGCGGTCGTCGCGGGCGGGCTCGTGAGCTGCTCGCCACGCGCATCCGCTGCCGCATAGAGGCCGGCAATCAGGCCGATGCTGGCAGATTCGACATAGCCCTCGCAGCCCGTCATCTGCCCTGCAAAGCGCAGCCGCGGCTGCGCGCGCAGGCGGAGCTGGCCGTCGAGCAGCTTTGGCGAGTTGAGGAAGGTGTTGCGATGCAGACCGCCAAGGCGCGCGAACTCGGCGTTCTCCAGGCCTGGAATGCTGCGGAAGATGCGCTGCTGCTCGCCATACTTCAATTTCGTCTGGAAGCCGACGATGTTGTAGAGCGTGCCGAGCTTGTTGTCCTGGCGAAGCTGCACGATCGCGTACGGCTTGGTCGTCGGATCGTTCGGATTGGTCAGCCCGACCGGCTTCATTGGCCCATGACGCAGCGTCTCGGGCCCGCGCTCGGCCATCACCTCGATCGGCAGGCAGCCGTCGAAATAGGGCGTGTTGGTCTCCCACTCCTTGAACTCGGTCTTCTCGCCGGCAATCAGCGCGGCGACGAAGCCGTCATACTGCTCCTTCGTCATCGGGCAGTTGATGTAGTCGGCGCCGTTGCCGCCGGGGCCGACCTTGTCATAGCGCGACTGGAACCATGCGACCGACATGTCGATGGAGTCGCGGTGCACGATCGGCGCGATCGCATCGAAGAAGGCGAGCGCGTTTTCATCGGTCAGTTCGCGAATCGCCTCCGCCAAGGTCGCGGAGGTGAGGGGACCGGTCGCAACGATCACATTGTCCCACTCGGCCGGCGGCAGGTCGGCGACCTCGCCGCGAGCGATCTCGATCAGGGGATGCTCGTTCAGCGCCTTGGTCACGGCCGCGGAGAAGCCCTCGCGGTCGACGGCCAGCGCACCGCCTGCGGGAACCTGGTTGGCGTCCGCCGCGCGCATGATCAGAGAGCCGAGACGACGCATTTCGGCGTGCAGGAGGCCGACGGCGTTGTTGGCGGCATCGTCGGAGCGGAACGAATTCGAGCAGACGAGCTCGGCGAGTCCGTCGGTGCGGTGGGCCTCGGTCATACGGCTCGGCCGCATCTCGTGCAGCACCACGGATACGCCTGATCTGGCGATCTGCCAGGCTGCTTCGGAACCGGCGAGGCCCGCGCCGATGATGTGTACGGTCTTGGAGTTGGATCCTGTCATGGGCGCGACAGGTAGCGCTTTTCAGTGTCGAGTGGAATCGCCGTGATGGCGTTTCTCACCCTAGAAACGACAACGCCCGCACGAGGCGGGCGCTATCGGTTGGTCCGGTCCGTGAAGGGCCAATCAGCCCTTGTAGGCTCCGGCGGCAACGCGCGGAATGTCCGAGCGGTCGAGGCCGATGTCGGCCAGCTCGCGATCGCTGAGCTGCGAGAGTTCAGCGACATTGCGCTGATAGTCCCGGAACGCGTGGATCATACGGATGAGCGAGAGCAGCATGGTAGTCTCCTGTAGTTCGATTCAACCCTTGACCTGGGCGTCATCGTTGAAATGAATATAGATGGGACTGTTGCAGTGCGGAAGTTCCGATGTTGCGATGCAGCTAAGCGAACAGCGCATAGCGACGGTAAGGATCGATTAACCGGTTGGCGATCCCGCCCAAGAGCTGGGCCCACTGGACCTGAAGTCGCAATAACATCCCGTGAAATCACGGGTTTATAGCATTTTCTGTTGGTTCCATCTGTTACAAAAATATGTCGCCGAGAGGCCCGCTGCAAGCCGCCAGGCGGAATTCGCAGCATCCCGTCCTATGCGCGAATCGCATGCATTATGATTCATAAAATTGAGTAATGGTTCACTCTTTTGTCATCTCTGAAGCCATCGACGGGAACGCTGTTGTCGAGTCTGGGGCGTTTGGAGTGCTCAGCCAGCTTCGAGCGTGGACGGTACCGATTCCCGCACGAGCCTGGTCACTGGGCCCAAGCTCGGTCTGTGTGACCCCGACCACATCATCTTCGTTGCGGTGCACACACGCCGAGCGTGTGAGAGCGAAATTACAAAACTGTAATGAAAATCAGAAATTTCGCATGAGAGCTCTGCGCGTCGCGCAACATCACGCAATTCTCGCGGGGAATTCATTCTCAAAACTTGCGGCGGTCGACCAACAATATCATCCGCAGATTCCGGCAATGACGTCGGGCTGCGCAACAATATAAGAGAAGGAAGGTAACAATGAAGACGTTACTAGGGGTCATCGCAATCGCCGCCGTCGCATTTGCCGTCGCTCCCGCGCAGGCCGCGAAGAAGATGGGCGGATGCAGCTCTACCAATCTCGAGCAGACCGAGACCGCGATCGAGAACATGTCCGACGGCGACAGCAAGCTCACCGCGCAGAAGGAGATCGCTGCGGCTCAGGACGCGCTGCTGAACGGCAAGATGGGTATGTGCGGCGCGCACCTCAACAAGGCGATGCACGCCACCGCGGGCAAGTAAAACGACAGGGAAACCAAGGAGGGCCGGTCGCGACGCGATCGGCCCTAATTTCTTTGAAGCTTGCTAACGCGCGATGAGATCAGCATGAACCGTCATCGCGCGTTGGGTTATTGTTTGTGCATGATCTTTTTCGGAAAACCGCTGCGCACTTTTCCGGATCATGCTTTAGGGGGCGCGCGCGAGCTGCGTCGCGAAATAGGCGACCGTCTTGGCGTAGACCTCGCTCTTATTCCATTGCTGGAGCACCGCAAAGTTGGGGCCGCCGGGCTCAAAATCCTTGCCGCGCTGCCAGCCGTAGTTCGAAAGATAATTGGCGGTCGAGGCGAGCACGTCGGTCGGGCTGTGCAGGAGGTCGCGCCGGCCATTGCCGTCGAAGTCGACGGCATATTTCATCCAGGATGACGGCATGAACTGAGTCTGGCCGAGCTCGCCGGCCCAGGCACCCTTCATTTCGTTCGGCGCGAGATCGCCACGCTGGACGATGCGCAGCGCGTCCATCAGCTCGCCGCGAAACTGCTCGGCGCGCCGGCAGTCATACGCGAGCGTCGCGAGCGAGCGCAGCGTCGGAAACTTGCCGGTATTGACGCCGAAATCGGTCTCCAGCCCCCAGATGGCGACGAGCACTTCGCCCGGCACGCCGTAGGTCTGCTCGATCCGCGACAGCACCGAGCCGTACTGCTTCATCATGTTGGAGCCGCGCTGCATGCGCGGCGGCACCATGCGGCCGGAAAACTCCTCAAAACTCTGGCTGAAGACCTTTTGCGAGCGGTCCCGCGACAGCACGCTTTGATCCAGCGTGACGCCGGCAAGGCCGGCCGTGATCGCCTGCTGCGAGATGCCCTTGGAGGCGGCTTCGGCCTTGAAGTCGGCAACCCAAGCATCGAAATTGCCGGAACCGCATGCGACTGCGGCGAGCGTGGGCCCGGCTGAAGCGATCGAGGCGGTGAGGGCGAAGGCTGCAAGGGCGAGACGAGAGATCGTCGGGGTCATCAGAACAAATCGATTCCGTGAAGTGGCATGACCGGCGGCGCGGAATGTCGGTTCCAACCGCGGCTAAAACAAGGCCCATGAACCTATGGCGTCTACTCAACTACGAGCAGGGTTAAAGGAACGATATTGGGCGAGTCCGTAAGCGATCAACCGGCGGACTCGCAGCAATGTAATTCCGTTTCACTCCGACCGATTCCGCCACGGGAACAGGTTGGCGGGAAAATCAGCCGCCGGCTTGCGTGGGCGCGGCGGCGGAGCGTCATGCCTTGCATTGGGATCCGACACGATCACCTTGCGATAGAGATGCCAGGTGGCATGGCCGAGCAAAGGGATGACCACGGCGAGACCAAGGAATGCCGGGATGGTTCCGAGCGCCAGCAGCACTGCGACGATCACGCCCCAGGCCGCCATCGGTACCGGGTTCTTCGCTACGGCGCGCAGCGAGGTCACCATGGCTTCGCCGGCGCTAGCGTGCCGGTCGAGCATCAACGGGAACGAGATAACGCTGATGCAGAGCGCGGCGAGCGCGAACAGGAAGCCGACACCGCAGCCGACCACGATCAGCCACCAGCCTTGCGGCGTGGTCAGCACGTGCTTGAGGAAGTCCGAAATGCCGGTGACGCCTTCATAGCCGAACGCCGCCACATAGATCGCCTGCGCGGTCGCAACCCAGGTCACGAACAGCGCGAGCAGGAGCGTGCCGAGCCCAAGCATGGCGCCGAAGGAGGGCGAGCGCAGCACGTCCATGGCATCCCAGGCGCTGGCGTCCTCGCCGCGTTCGCGCCGGCTGCTGAGTTCATAAAGGCCGAGCGCCGCAAACGGGCCGATCAACGCAAAGCCCGCGGCCAGCGGAAACAACAGCGGTATCACCGAATAGCCCATGGCGATGCGCGCGAGCACGAGGCCGAGCACCGGATAAATGACGCAGAGGATGATGGCGTGGCTCGGCACCGCCTTGAAATCCTCCCAGCCGCGCTTGAGCGCGTCGTGCAGATCGGACAGTTGGATGGTTCGGATGATCGGTCCAGCCGCATCAGCAGGCTGGGCCATAGGGACATTGCCCTGGTAGAGTGTGGCCATGGTCGCTTGCTCCCTTGCCGCGCGGCCGAATGCCGCGCCGGCAAACGGCGCACGCGGCCGCTCTTTCATAGACAATCGCAATTCCAGGCCAGGCGCGAAGACCGGCGGGGATCGCGAACTGAAGTGAAAGCGTACTCCCATTCGCGGGAGCTGTCCCTCACGCTTGGGTGAAATTCGATGTCGCAGTGCAACCGTGAATATGTCATTCGGTCGTCATTTCGCCGCAGATAAGCTGATGCTGTGACATGCTTCGCTCAGGCAGCGGACGCGACACAGAAACTTGGCCTACAGGTTGACACCTTAAGGCCCTTCCAACGGATCCTTTTCGGGGAGCAGACATGAGCATTTTCGGTAAAATCGTCAGCGCGATCTTCGGCAGCCATCCTGCCGCGGCTGCGCCGGCTGGCAGCGCGACCTCCGGCGAAGCACCGGCAGGCTCCGCTCCTTCAGCCTCGGCGCCGTCGGCCGCACCTTCCGCTGCGCCGTCCGCCGCTCCCGCGCAGATCGTCGACGTGGCCGCGATCGTCGATAAGGCGGTCGCCGCGCACAAGGGCGAGAAGCTGGAATGGCGGACCTCGATCGTCGACCTCATGAAGGCGCTCGACATCGACTCCAGCCTTGCCGCGCGGAAGGATCTCGCCAAGGAGCTCGGCTACACCGGCGACACCAACGATTCCGCGACCATGAACGTATGGCTGCACAAGCAGGTGATGTCCAAGCTCGCCGCCAATGGCGGCAAGCTGCCGCCGGAGATCAAGCACTGACGGCAGCACCGTCGGCGTCGAAAAAGGCCCGCGAGATCGCGGGCCTTTTTAATGCCTGGCGTTGTTTTGCCTTACGCGACGAGATCCGCATATTCCGGATGCTTGTCGAGGTAGTCGACCACGAAGCCGCAGCCGGCGACCACCTTCCTGCCATCGCGCCGGATCAATTCCAGCACGCCCTTGACCAGCTCGGATGCAATGCCGCGGCCGCGCAGCGCGCGCGGCGTCTCGGTGTGGGTGATGATCACCGCCGACGGCGTCAGCCGGTAATTGGCGAAGGCGACCTCCTGGCCGACATCGAGCTCGAAGCGGCTCTTGTCCTTGTTGTCGCGTACCGATGCCGGCATGCCAATTCCTTCCCAAGTGTCGTTGGAGGCCCTGATCTAGACGTGTGAACCCGCCTCTGCCAAGGCACGACCAAGGGAAATCATTGCAGGGGAGACATCCGTCACATGCGTGTCTCGATCGGTCTCGTGGCTTCGCTGGCGGTGCTGACGCTTGCCCGAGCTGCGCCGGCATCGGCCGCGGACGGCGAGGTGGCTGCACGAGCCTGGGACGTCTGCATTGGGACGACGATCGCGCTGGACGATCGCGTCAAGGCCTGCTCGGCGGTGATCGACGCCAAGAGCGAGACCGGCGGCAAGCTCGCCGCCGCCTATTGTAACCGCGGCCGTGGCCTGACCGAGAAGCGCGAGCTCGACGCCGCGCTCAGCAATCTCGACGAGGCCGTCAAGATCGATCCGACCTCGGCCTGTGCCTTCAACAATCGCGGCCGCGTCTTCGCCTTCAGGCACGATTTCGACCGCGCCATCGCCGACTATGATCAGGCGATCAAGCTCGATCCGTCGTTGGCGATTGCCTACAACAATCGCGGCGAGTCCCGCTACAACAAGGGCGACCTCGACGGCGCGATCGGTGACTATGGCATCGCGATCAAGCTCAATTCCAACTATGCCTTGGCTTACGGCAACCGCGGCCTGGCCTTCTATCGCAAGCGCGACATGCCGCATGCGCTCGCCGACTACACGACGCGCATCAAGCTCGCGCCCGATCTGCTCGCCTATATCGACCGCGGCAACGTCTATCGCGACAGCGAGCAGCTCGATCGCGCCGCCGACGACTATGGCGAGGCGATCCGGCTGGCGCCGACCGATGCGCGCGGCTGGCGCAACCGCGGCCTGATCCGGCTCATTCAGGGCGATAACAGAGGCAGCGTTGCCAACTACGACAAGGCGCTGCAATACGATCCCTCGGATGCGTTTTCCTGGAACAACCGCGGCCAGGCCAGGATGCGGCTCGGCGACAAGCAGGGCGCGATCGGCGACTTCCGCAAGGCGCTGGAGTTGAGACCAGGCCTGCCGACCGCACACGAGGCGCTGCAGAAGCTGGGCTCGCCGTAGGCGTGGGCTCCGTTCATTCAACGGCTCCGCGCGTCCGGCGATAGCATTTGGACCTGGGATCACCGAGCGCGTTTCAATGCTTGGCGAGGAAGACCTATTGCGACCTTCATGATCTGCGGAGTCATTTTTGCAGCGGTGATCTTGGCTTGGATCGAATTCTGACAGGCCGTCTGCGCACTCCCTCTTTGTCAAGGATGACTTCCGCTTCTCCGCCTGGGGCGCTGGATTGTCGTTTGCGCGCTGCCGCCTCGCCGGCAAAAAACCACCGGTCCGCTCTTGCAACCGTGCTGCCGGTTCCCACGTCTTGGTGTAGGACATACGCCCGAATGCGGCCGGCAGGGTCGCTGAACATTCGGAGTGTCGTGATCGCCAGCCGCCGACGTATGCCTCTTTGTAGGAGGTTACGATGTCGGACTTTGGTTATCTGAATACTCATCGAACATGGGAGGACTGGTGCGGGATGCTGCTCGGCGCGCTGATCGTTGCCTCGCCGTGGTTTCCCGTCCAGGATCAAGCGGCGATCGTCGGACACCAGGTGCTGATCCTGAATACGGTCGCAGTTGGCCTGGTCGTGTTTGGCCTCGGCCAGCTCGAATATGTCGCGTTGCAGCGCTGGCAGGAGGTGGCGACGATCCTGGTCGGGTTCTGGCTGATCGTCTCGCCCTATGTCCTCGGCTATTCCGGCGAGGGCGTTCTGCGCGTCTACCATACCAGCCTCGGCGCGCTGGTGGTGCTGCTCGGCATTCTCCAGCTCTGGCAGGATTGGGAGCTGAGCGATCAGGACATGCTCAAGCACGGGCAGTAGGCATGTGCGTCCGCAAGGCCCGTCGCGAGATCGGCGGCCCTGCGGTCGCTTATCTCTTCACGAGATCCGCGTAGTCTGGATGTTTTTCGATCCAGGCCTTTACGAACGGACATTGCGGGATCAGCGCCAATCCTGCGGCGCGAACCTGGTCGAGCGCGCCTTGCACCAGCTTTGAGCCGACGCCCTTGCCGCCGAGCTCTTTCGGTACCTCCGTATGCTCGAAGGTGATGACGTTGCCGTCGAGCCTGTAATGCTCGGTGGCGAGATGGCCTTCCACCTCGAGTTCGAAGCGGTGATGGCCCCTGTTGTCGATGACGTCGCTCATGTCGTCTCCCGTCAGCTCTTCAGCGAGCCAATCAGCATCTTGCGGATCGACCAGGCTTGCCCGTCGGATGAGCCCGTGATGTCGTCGATCTTCCAGCCATTGGCCTCGCGCACGAACTCATAACGCACGACCTGGTCGGTGGTTTTGCGGTCGTTGCGATGCCCGGTGATGGTCACCGCGATTGTGGCCTTGTCGGCCTCGAGAGTCTCCGTGTCGACCTTGAACGACTTGACGTCGGGTTCCTGCGAATTGGTGACGGGATCGAAATCGACCGGCCCGACATCGCCCTTCGGCGTGTGCGCGTCGGCCTTGGCCCACAGCGCGACCAGCGATTTCGAGAGATATTTTGCCTTGGCGGCCTTGCTCTCGATGATGAAGGCGCCCCCGCCAGCGCCCTTGCCCTTGGCGGCGCGGGTGTAGATCGCGGTCAGGATCGCGACGGGGTCGTTGGCCGAGGGGGCTTGCGCGGCGGCCGCATTGACGGTGGCGAGAAGCGAGGCTGCGACGAATGTGCGGCGGGTGAGCATGGGATGTCCTGAGATCGGTTCTACCCGCGCTTATAGACCGGAATGTCCGGCCGGCGGCATATCTCAGTAGAGTATTGCGGTGGCGGATTGGTTCAATCGGCCGCCTTGGCGAGACGCGAATCCTCCGCAGGCTGCGGCCGCAGGCAGCCCTTGCAGATGACGAGCGATCGCTTGACCCGTGACTCCTCGTCGGCCTCGATACCGTCCTGGGCCTGCCACCACTCCTTCGAGTATGGCTGGAGTGCCGCGACCGACTTGTCCTGCTCGTTTCGGGCGGCGGTCCGCGACGTGTGCGCTGGCTTGGGTTGATTGGGATCCTCACCAGCACCGTCCCAGGCATAGCGCGCCGGAGCGAAAGCGGGATCGGACGCAAGCCGCGCTTGCGGGGCCGCGGCACATCCGGCGAGTGCCAGCGACAACAGGAGAAAGGCGGGCGCTTTGGACATGGTGCGGAACTCTGTACGCGGAGAGAGTTCAAGGTTGCGCCGATCATGTTTAAGATTCCCTCAACGACACGCTGATCAGGAATGCCAACAGGGCGCGGCGCGTGCTATCCGCTTCGAGCTGCATGGCGGCTATTGCGGCGGGCACGGCTCGCCATCCTGCTTCAAGGAGAAGGCGATCTCGACGACGCCATTCGCGTTCAAGATGCCGTAATGAGGCTCTGCGGCGAGCGGCCTTGCGGCGCCGCCGATGATGGCGATAAATGGACTGCGAATAGCGGTCCGCCTACGCGCCGTCCGCCAGCCAAGAGGAAGCCCATGCAGCCACTGCGGATGTCGCGCCGCGTCATGAACCTTGCTTACATGCTGACCCAGAATGCGCGGCGGCACGGGTCGCGGCCGGGTTTCGTGTGGGGCGATAGATCATGGAGCTGGCGCGAGATCGACGCGCAGACCTCCGCGCTCGCAGCGGCGCTTGCCGCGCGCGGCATCATCAAAGGCGACCGTGTCCTCGTCCATTCCAAGAATGGCGACGAGATGTTCTTCTCGATGTTCGCCGCATTCCGCCTCGGCGCGATCTGGGTGCCGACAAATTTCCGCCTGATGCCGGACGAGGTCGCCTATCTCGCGCAGGCTTCGGGCGCCAAGGGATTCCTGTGCCATGGCGATTTTCCCGAGCATGCCGCAGCCGTGACCGGCGGCGCGCTGGAGTTCATTTGGCGCATTGGTGACGGCGTGTTCGGTGAGACCACCGTTGCGCAGGCGATCAACAGGTATGCCGGTGCCAAGATCGAGAACGTCGCCGTCGAGCATGACGATCCCTGCTGGTTCTTCTTCACCTCCGGCACCACCGGCCGTTCCAAGGCGGCGGTGCTCACGCATGGCCAGATGGGTTTTGTGGTGACCAATCACCTTGCCGATCTGACGCCGGGCACCACGGAGGCGGATGCATCGCTCGTGGTCGCGCCGCTGTCGCATGGCGCCGGCGTGCATCAGTTGATGCAGACCGCGCGCGGCGCGTGCACCGTGCTGCTGCCGACCGAAAAATTCGACATCGGCGAGGCGTTCCGCCTGATCGAGACGCATCGCGTCGGCAATCTCTTCACCGTACCGACGATCCTGAAGATGATGGTCGAGCATCCCGCGGTCGACAAATTCGACCATTCCTCGCTGCGCCACGTGATCTATGCCGGCGCGCCGATGTATCGCGAAGATCAGAAGACCGCGCTGAACAAGCTCGGCAAGGTCATCGTGCAGTATTTTGGCCTCGGCGAGGTCACAGGCAACATCACCGTGCTGCCGGCGGCGCTGCACGACGTCGAGGACGGCCCGCACGTCAAGATCGGCACCTGCGGTTTCGAGCGCACGGGCATGCAGGTCTCGATCCAGGATGATGAGGGGCGTGAGCTTGGGGCCAACCAGAGCGGCGAGATCTGCGTGATCGGGCCCGCGGTGTTCGCCGGCTACTACGATAACCCCGAGGCCAATGCGAAGTCGTTTCGCAACGGCTGGTTTCGCACCGGCGATCTCGGCCACATGGACGAGGAGGGCTTTGTCTACATCACGGGACGCGCCTCCGACATGTACATCTCCGGCGGCTCCAACATCTATCCGCGCGAGATCGAGGAGAAGATCCTGACGCACCCCGCGGTCGGCGAGGTTGCCGTCCTCGGCGTGCCAGATCCAACCTGGGGTGAAGTTGGCGTTGCCGTTTGCGTTGCGCGCGAAGGTGCAAAGCCCGTGAGCGAGGCGGAGATGGCCGCCTTCCTTGGCCCCAAGGTGCCGCGCTACAAGATGCCGAAGCGCTTCTTCTTCTGGGAGGCGCTGCCGAAGTCGGGCTATGGCAAGATCCCCAAGCGGATGGTGCGTGACGAGCTCGAGGCGCGCGGCCTGCTCGATCTCGACAACAAGCAGGCGGGCTGAGCGCAGATCATGCGGAGCATCAAGCAGCCGGGCACACCGGTCGCGGAGCGCATCCAGTGGGTGGAGGCGAGGGGACGGGCCTTTTCGTTCAGGCTCGAGGCCGGCATGCCGCTGCTGGAAGCCGCGCGCCGCGGCTTTGCGGCGCAGGGGTTTGCAGGCGGCGTGCTCAACTTCGGTCAGGGCGCGCTCGGCCCGTTCGCCTACGTGATGCCGGCGCTGTCGAAGACTTCTGAGAACGCTGCGTTCTACAGCGAGACCTTTCGCCCCCAGGGCGTGACACGGGTGAAGCTCGGCAGCCTGACGCTGGGCAGGCGCGACGGCGCGCCGTTCTTTCATTGCCACGGGCTCTGGACCGAGGCGGATGGCCGCGCCAGCGGCGGCCACATGCTGCCGGAGGAGACTGTCGTCGCCGAGCCGTTCGAGGTTGCAGCGTTCGGCATCGACGGCGCGGTGTTCACGGCGGAGCCGGACGGCGAGACCAATTTCAAGCTGTTCGGGCCGGTGGCCGCTGAGGCTAGCGGCGCGCGCAGCACTGCCCGCGCCTTCGCATTGCGGCTGCGGCCAAACCAGGACTTCGCTGGGGCTCTCGAAGGCTTTTGCCGGGAGCACGGCATCGCGCGTGCGAAAATCCATGGCGGCGTCGGCTCGACCATTGGCGCGCGCTTCGTCCATGGCGGTGTGACCGAGCCGTTTGCGACCGAGCTGGCGGTAACGGCCGGCGCGATCGCCCCGGGACGCTCTGGTGCGCTGGAGGCGGAGCTCGATGTTGCCCTGGTCGACTACACCGGCGGCCTCGCCGAGGGCCGCCTCGTCCGCGGCGACAATCCCGTGCTGATGACCATGGAGCTGGTGCTGGAGGCACTGGACTAGGGCACGACCGGGGCTTGTGGCCGGGCGAAAATGCCACTTCCCTGTACATATTGTTCCTGTTATGTTCCGGTCGATGACCGGATCTGACAGCAACTGGGGACTCGGATATGGGCAGAAGAGGCAATCGCACGATCAATTTGCCCGCTCCCTATTTGAAACGAGTCTGGCTTGAGCCGTCGAAGATATCCAATCGGGAATCTTATCCGTTTTGCCTTCCCATCTTCGCCGATGACTTCGAGCTCAGCTTTGAAGCCCCCATCACCATCATCGTCGGAGAGAACGGCACCGGGAAATCCACGATCCTGGAGGGCGTTGCGGCGCTTGCCGGCTACGACGACGCCGGCGGCGGCAAGGGTTATATGCCGGTCGATCACTCCCAAGCGCTGGAGAAGATGGGTGGTCAATTGTCGAAGGCGCTGCGCGCGAGCTGGCTGCCCAAGATCACCAACGGTTGGTTCTTTCGTGCCGAAAGTTTTTTCACAGTTGCGAGATATCTCGATCAGGCTGCGCGCGACGTCGGCGCGGTTGGCCCTGACTTCCTCTCCCACTCGCATGGCGAAGGTTTCCTGCGCTTCTTCGAGGAGCGTTGCCAGCGCCAGGGCATCTTCATCTTTGACGAGCCGGAATCCGCGCTCTCGCCGGCGCGCCAGATCGAATTCCTGAAGCTGCTGCGGCGGATGGAGGACTCCCGCATCTGCCAGGTCATCATGGCTACGCACGCGCCGATGCTGATGGCCTATCCCAATGCGACCTTGTTGCGACTGACCAAAGGCGGACTGGAGCCGGCGACCTTATGGGAGATCGACCATTTCAAGGTGCTGCGCGAGTTTTGCGACGATCCGGCCGGATTCATCGATACGGCGCTCCAGGACGAGTAGGGGGCTCAGGACAGGGGGGTGAACACGCCCCCCAGACCACCGGCTACCACGAGGGGCCTCGATCCCGTCGAAAACTGCGCTACGATGGCCGCAGCGTGCGTCAGTCGCGTAAGAGACCAACGATACACATTTGAGGACACGACATGAGGGTGACGAAGAGGACGGCGCTGGCCGTTGTGGCGGCGCTGGCGGTGGGGACGACGGCCCTGACGGCAGCCTGGGCGCACGGGCCGACCCGGCAGAAGGTGCGGGAATCCATCGAGATCAACGCACCGCAGGCCAAGGTGTGGGCGGTGATCGGCAATTTCCAGGACATGAGCTGGCTCGCCGGCGTCAGCAAGACCGAGGGCGAGAAGGGCAATGAGATCGGGGCGACGCGGCGGCTGACGCTTGCCGGCGGCGCCACCGTCGACGAGGAGCTCTATAAGTTCGAGCCCGACATGATGAGCTATTCCTACCGGATCACGGCGGTCGACGTGAAGGTGCTGCCGGTCACCAACTATTCCTCGACGCTGACGGTGTCGCCAGCGCCCGAAGGCAAGACGAAGCTGGAATGGGCCGGCGCGTTCTATCGCGGCTTTCCCAACAATGACCCGCCGCCGGAGCTCAGCGACGAGGCCGCGGTGAAGGCGGTGAGCGGGCTCTACAAGGGCGGCCTCGAGGCGCTGAAGAAGAAGATCGAGAGCGGAAGCTGAAGCGTGCGCGTTCTGGTGTTGGCGGCGCTGGCCGCCAGCTTCGCGACGGGGCTCGGCCGGGCCTCGGCCGAGGAGGCGTTCGTCACCAACCAGCTCAGCGACGATCTCACGGTGGTGGATCTCGCGACCTCGCGAGCCGTCGCCACCATCGCGATCGGCGGCAAGCCGGCGGGCGTGGCCGTCTCCGCCGACGGTCGTTTCGCCTATGTGACGAGCCCTGATGGCAAGGCGTTGACTGTGGTCGATGCCGCGGCGCGCAGTGTGGTTGGCCGGGTCGACGTCGGCGGCGGCCCGCTCGGTATCGCCGTGGCGCCGGATGGCAAGGTCGTCTACGTCGCCGACTGGTACGCGGCTGCGGTGCGCGTGATCGACCCGCAGGCGGAGGGCGTCGTGGCGAGCATTGCGGTCGGCGCCTCGCCCTCCGGGCTTGCGGTGACGCCGGACGGGAAATTGCTCTTGTCGGCGGATCGCGACGACGACAACGTCTCCATCGTCGACACCGCGACGCGCGAACGGCGCGCGGTCGTCAAGGTCGGCACGCGGCCGTTCAGCGTTACCATCGATGCCGATGGTAAGCGAGCGTTCACGGCGAATGTCGGCTCGAACGACGTCTCCGTGATCGATATCGCCGAGGCGCGGGAGACCGGTCGCGTGCCGGTGGGCATGCGGCCCTATGCCGTGGCGCTGGCTTTGGGCCACGGCTTCGCCACCGACCAGTATGGCGGCACCGTCAGCGTGTTCGATCTCGCGACGCTGAAACCCGTCAAGCGCATCAATGTCGGTGACTATCCGGAAGGCATCGCCGCGACCGCCGACGGCAAGCGCATCATCGTCGCGAATTGGGAGAGCAACACCCTCAGCATCATCGATGCCGTCGAGCTGAGGGTGATCGGCGAGGTCAAGGTCGGCGACGGCCCGCGCGCGTTCGGGGCGTTTCTCAGGCGAACTGAGTAGGGGACGGTAGCCCCGGATGAGTGAAGCGACGTGCGGGAGTAGTGATCCCGAATATCGCTGCACTGATCCCGGCTACGACACGCATCACGCGTTTGCCGTGCGCAATCCCCGTCGCCACGGTGTGACGGTGACGCCGTGCGCGGCATCGAGCACATGCGCTTCACCTGGATTCATCCCATGCGCCGCAAGCACCTCATGCGGTGTCCGCTCAGGCACACCGACGAAGCAGCCTTCGCCGCCGGGCAGGCGCACCTGCGGGGCTTCCGAGAGCCAGAAGGTGTCGTAGCGGTCCATGAACATGTCGAATACGACGGGGCCGCCGATGATCGCGACCGTGCCCGAGGACACGTCGGCGAAGGCGCATGCCTCCTCGAAGCTCGCGCCAAGCGGATTCCACAGTGTCGCATTCGGCATCTCCGGATCGACCGCGAGCGCGGCGATCTTGCGGGTCAGGATCAGCCGCTTTCGCTTGGGCGAATTCGGCTGTCCTTCATGCGAGTGTCGGCCGTGCACGATCAGCGCGGCACGATCGAGCGACTGCTCGAAGAACCTCTTGTCGCCCTCGAACTTCAGGCTGTCGGGCATGACGTGGCGCGCGTCGGCAAGCATGCCGTCGGCGGAGACGATGACGTAGCCTTCGAAACGGAAAGACAACGGCGCGACTATTCCGAGACCGTCGTCACCACGCTGTTGACCGGGCGCTGGCTCACCGTCGGCAGCTTGACGTCCTTGAGCAGCTCCTGGTCGTATTCGGGCAGCGTCGACACCGGGCTCTTCGCGCGCATCGCCACGACCTTGTAGCCGCCGGCCTTGAGCTGCTGCAGCAGCGCGGGCAGCGCTTCGGCGGTGTGCTTCTGGAAGTCGTGCATCAGGATGATGCCCTTGCCGAGCTTGGTCAGCTTCTTCATCACGGTGTCGATCACCTTCTCGGGCTTGGAGGCCTTGAAGTCGAAGGAGTCGAGATCACAGGAGAAGATCGCGATGTTGCGGTTGCCGAGATAGGTGACCATCTCCGGCGGATGTTGCAACGCCGGGAAGCGGAAGAACGGCGAGGGCGAGATGCCGCCGAGCGCCCATTTCACTGCGGAGAACCCCTTCTCGATCTCGTCCTTCTTCTGCTGGTCGGTGAGCTTCTTGTTGTTGAGATTGGCATGAGACCAGGTGTGCGCGCCGACGGTGTGGCCGGCCGCGTAGACCTTCTTCA
This sequence comes from Bradyrhizobium sp. UFLA05-89, assembly GCF_059803475.1. Classification (NCBI taxonomy): domain Bacteria; kingdom Pseudomonadati; phylum Pseudomonadota; class Alphaproteobacteria; order Hyphomicrobiales; family Nitrobacteraceae; genus Bradyrhizobium; species Bradyrhizobium sp. UFLA05-89. The sequence continues at coordinate 23,673 of NZ_JBANBA010000095.1, forward strand.
AGATCTCCGGCTCGTAGGTCGAGTGCTTACCGATCGGGAAGAAGATGCCGGTGGTGCATTCATCGGCCAGCGCCTTCAGCACCGCGGGCGTGTTGTTCGGCCAGGGACCGTCGTCGAAGGTCAGCACCACCTCGTGGTCGCGCAGGAAGTCGAGCTCCTTGAAGTGCTCGAAGCCGAACCCCGGACCACCCGTGGTGTCGATCTCGACGGTGCGGGCGACGCCGAGCGCATTGGGATTGCTGCAGGCGGCGCGTGCTGGCTGCGCGCCTTGTGCCGCCGCTGGCGAGCTGGCGGCCGCGGTGGGAGCAGGGGCCGCCGCCGGCGCTGCGGCGGGGGCGGCTTGCGTGGCTGCCGCGGGCTTCGCGGCCGGGGTCTGCGACCATGCGGCGCTCGCCATCGCAAGAGAGATTGCGCTCGCCAAAATAAGTCCTGCCGCAACACGCATGATGTTGTCCTCGATAGAATGATCCCGTTGTTCGGCCGTAGCTTTTTTGCCGCTGTCCGAACCTGTCCGCCCCAGACAATCCTAGCCTAGATGGTGGGCCATCGCCAATGCAACGGCTGTTTCGCCCCGCCGGGCAATTGTGCCCAAGCACGTGAGATCGGCTCAGCTATCGGCAAGCGACTTGGCGACGGCCGTCTTGACGCGGGTGTCGGTCGGGTCGACGGCCGAAGCGAAAACCTCGGCGATGTAGCCATCGCGGCCGATCAGGTATTTGTGGAAGTTCCAGCGCGGAACCTCCTTTGGTCGAGCATCCGCGGCCCATTTGTAGAATGGATGAGCCTTGGGACCGATCACGACAGCCTTGGCGGCGATCGGGAAGGTAACGCCGTATTGGTGATGAGCGGTCTCCGAAATCTCCGTCACGCCGCCCGGCTCCTGGCCGCCGAAATCGTTGGAGGGCACGCCGATGATGGTCAGTCCACGTTCGCGGAACTGGCTCCAGAGTTCCTGAAGGCCGGCATATTGCGGAGTATAGCCGCAGAGCGAAGCCGTGTTGACGATCAGCAGCGGCCGGCCGGTGAAGGACGCAAGCCGGATATCGTCGCCCGAGAGCGCGGGGAAGGAGAAGGCGTAAGCCGAGATCTTGCTCATCGACCCCTGCGCAAGTTGCGCGAGTCGCGACGGGGCTCGTGAGCGCGGCGAGCGCTGCGGTGAGCATTGTCCTGCGGTTCAGCATGGCAACGTCCCCCAAGTTGATCCGGGGACGGATCATACTCCGGGCGCGTGACCAAGCGTGCTCAATACCGCGTTATGCGCGCCACAGCGCAATTAGCGCAGACGAACGATGAAATCCGTACCTTCGCCGGTTTCGCCCTGATTGATGCCCTGGTCGGAGACGATGATCGAGCTGCCTGTAGTCAGCATCTCGTTGATCTTCGCCATGGTGTCGGCGGCGATCGAGATGCGGTCGAGCGCCTCGGCCGGACTATCCGGCGAGATCACGGGCTTGGCGGCGATCGGGATGACGGCGGCCATGCGCTGGCGGCGCGTCATGCGGCTGTCGTCGCCACGCTCCACCGAGCGGACGGCGACGGGCATCGACACCACCGACCAATGCAGCGCGTTGGCATCGCTCTTGTCGGCTTCCGCGGTGAAGACATGCGTGCCGAGCGGACGGTCGCTGGCCGCGATCGTCACGGGCGCTTCGAACAGCGGCGAGAAGTTCTGCCGCACATAGACCTTGGAATCCTTGCGGCTGATGAAGACCGCGATCTGCCCCGCGCGCTTCGGCGGCTCGGGCTTTGCGGCTGGCGCGGGCTCGGCGACGCGGGTCTGATCCTTTTTCGCATCGGCGGTGGGTTGTGCAGGCGTCGGCGCCGTTCCCGCAGCATCGGGCTTCTTGACCTCGGTCGCTTCGGTTTTTGCAGGTTCAGGCTTGGCGGTCGCCTCGTCCGATTTCGGTTTTGCCGGTTCGGATGCGTCGGCGGTTTTCGCACCGTCCGTCTTTGCGTCTTCGTTGGGAGCTGCCTTGTCGGCGGAGGGTTCCTCGCGCGCCATCGCGTTGCCGATGGTTGCGTCCGATATCACGGTGTGGCCGACGGTCGAGCGCAGCTCCATCGCCGGCGCGGCGCTCACACTCCTGACCTCGGTGGCCTTGGTCTCTTCGGCCTTGCTCTCAGAAGACTTTGCCTCGGGCGCGTCTTTGTCCGCCTTGTCGGCGACCGTCGTCGTTGGCTGCTGATCCAGGCTCGCCGCGGGTTGCGGCGGCACGCGCAGGCTCGCGAGCAGGGGATGCGAGAAGCTGTGCGGCGTCATCTCGCCGGGCGTCACGATCACGCGCGCGCCCATTTTCGTCCAATTCCACATCTTCACCGCGAACGCCATCGGCATGCGGATGCAGCCATGAGAGGCGGGATAGCCGGGCAGGACGCCGGCATGCATGGCGACACCCGACCAGGTGATGCGCTGCATGTATGGCATCGGCGCGTCGCTATAGATGTTGGAATGGTGGAATTTGTGTTTCTGGATGACGCTGAACACGCCCATCGGCGTGGGATGACCCTTCATGCCGGTCGACACCGGCGATTCCGCGAACACGCCGTTGGAATCGTAGACCGTCACCCTCTGCCGGTCGATCGAGATGGCGATGACCAGAGGCCCTTGCGGCTTGGCGCCGGTCTCCTTCTCCGCGGTCTCTTTCTTGTTCTTGCCCAAGACAGTGCCGCGTTTGAGCGGCTTCGGGCGAACGAGCTTCGGTTGCGGCTGGTGGTAGTAGTAAGAACCGTCGGTATAGTCCGACCAGTAATACATCGCGGCTTCCGCATGGGTCGTGGTGCCGATCGCACCCGCCGCCGTCAAAATGGCGACCCGCCACAACTGCGCCCTTGCGGCAGAAGAACTGGTCACGCTCACGCTATTCATCCTCGAATCCGTATTCCAAATCAGTAGTTAGTCTCGCAAAGGGGATACGCGTTCACCAGCAGACCGGTTCAGCTATCAGCCAATTTTGTCCAAGCCGTAGCAAAAAAGCCTCACAGACCAGTAAACAGCAGCCGCGTGGGCAGGCTGGTCGCCTTCCTGATCAGCCCTCCCATCCCTACATTGCGGTGACTTGTTACCGGAGAACTTCATGTCATCTCGTTTCCCCGGTCTTTCAGGCATGTGCTTGAAAGGCCTCGCTTTATTCCTCCTGCTAATAGCCTTGCCGACCAGCTTTGCCCAAGCCGCCGACGAGCCCGATCTGATCTTCCGCCGCTCCACCGTGTTCAAATGGCTGAGCCCGAACGACAAGCTCGCGACCTATGGCCTCGACGATCCCGAGGTCGAGGGCGTGGCCTGTCATTTCACGGTGCCGGAGAAGGGCGGCTTCAAGGGCTGGCTGGGGCTGGCCGAGGAGGTCTCTGACATCTCGCTCGCGTGCCGGCAGGTTGGTCCTATCAAGTTCAAGGACAAGCTGGAGCAGGGCGACGACATGTTCCGCAAGCGCCGCTCGCTGTTCTTCAAGAGGATGCAGATCGTGCGAGGCTGCGATACCAAGCGCAACGTGCTGGTTTACATGGTTTATTCCGACAAGCTGATCGAGGGCTCGCCAAAGAATTCGACCTCGACCGTGCCGATCATGCCGTGGGGGCCGACGGATACCAACATTCAGAAGTGTGGCGACTTCTTCACTCAGTAACGAGACTGCGGCTGAAGCGCGGCTTTGCGAGATGCGAGCCGGTTAGCCGCACAAACGCCTGCGGTGCCACCTCGTAACCACGGTCGGATTGCAGCGCCATCGCGCCGGTGGCGCTGCGCTGACCCTGTCTCTCGTTGGCGCGATCCTGGTCCACGTCGCGTCCAATTGCGCGATCTCTCGCCATCATGATGGCCATCCCTCAACCCGAGCCTCGGTTTGTGCCGGGCTTATTGCTGTTCGAAGGCTTCCGTCGTCGCTGGAACGTCCCCGGTTCAGCGAAACTTCGCGCTTCTTTGCGCTCCTCTTCAGCAGAGAAACGTAAAATGCGTGTGAAGCGTCTGCCTCGGGACGGTGACCGCGGGCCGCGCGCCGCGGCTGTGGGAGAGTCGGAGGGGGCCGCGAAGCAGCGGTTGGCCGCCAGACGAGTTGACTGAAATTATTGGGTTTTTTGACCCAATGTTTCGTCGCATGCGCGCCGACGAAACAATTCTCACGAAGATGAAACCATTTTCCCATTTTGGCGCATCACGGACGAAACGGCCCATGGTTATGACCCAACCAGCGGTAGCGGCGCACAGCCGCGGGGAACTGGAGACTTTACATGCGGGCGCTCAGCTTCATCCTTGCTTTCGGCTTTGTCCTCGCCGGGTCCTCGCTGGCTGGAACGAGCGACAGCGGACTGCCGGGCGTCGGGACCTTTGCCTATAGCGGCTCGCCGGTTGGGGCCAAGGTGTCTCTGCCGATCGTGATGGCCGCGCGTATCTGATTGCAAGAATCTGATTGCAAGAAAAAAGACCAGTAGGATCAAGAAAAGCCAATCATGTTTCGCATCTGCGCCGCAGCTTTCCTCGCGTCCCTGCTTACGATCACCGCAGCCCAGGCTCAGGTGCGCTCTCCCAACAGGTTGCCGGATCCGCGCACCGACTTCGTGCGCCAATGTGCGCCGCACATGCTAGGGCGCTGGGCACATCCGGAGGAAGTCTGCGGTTGCCTGCATGATCATGCCGCCGCCGTTGTCGAGGACCGCGACCTGCGCGAGGCGCTACTTCGCGGCATCAGCGAGACCGGCGTGCCGACCATCGAGAACGAATGGGTGCCGGTCGCCAAGCAGTCCGAGATCGGACCGACCTTCACCAAGATCGCCAAGCCGACCCTTCAGTGCATGTTCGACCCGGCGAAGTAGTCCGCAAGCTATTTCGACTTGGGTCCAAACCGAGGCACACAGGTGCGGGTCGCCGTGATGCCGCTTTCGGTCATCTTCGCACCGCGCACTTCCTTGATCTGCCCGGCTGGGCAGGTGCCGTCATCGACCATCACGCGCTGGCCAAGCCGCAAGCCGACGATGTCCTGCTCGCGTCCCACCGTGCCGGCGTGCGCCAGCGTTGTTGTTGACAAGGCGAACAGCGCGCACACGCACATCGCGCGAAAATGGGTCATGACGAAAATCCCGGCCTCGATTTGGCGATGTTAGAAAGCCGCGCGCGATTCTCATAGTGAACCTTCGTCACGCGCGCCGTGTCGGCCTTTCGCTGCCGCGAAGCGCGGCCAGCGATTGCTTCGCGAGCTTTTCGGCTGATGCCACAAGTTGCGGAACCGAATGGCCGGAAAAGCCGAGAACGAAACCGGGCAGGGGACGGGTGCGCGCATAGGTGTCGGCGAGCAGCCAGCCTTCCGCGCCGGCCGCTTGCTTGGCCCGCGAGGCGACACGCAATTCGACCGATGGCTCGAACTGCGCGACCAGATGTAGGCCTTGCGAGGGGACGGGAACCGACAGCCGTCCGTCGGACGCGACCTCAAGCGTCGCAGCCAGTGCATCACGCGCTTCGCGATAAAGTTTTCGCACGCGCTTCAAGTTCGCGGCGAAGGCGCCGGAATTGAGCATGTCCGCGACCGCGCCTTCCATCAGCGTACCGGGAAAGCGGTCGAGCGCGGCCCGCGCGGTCGCGACCGGCCCGATCAGGCGCTCCGGCAGCGCGCAATAGCCGATGCGCAGGCCGGGAAACAGCGTCTTGGCAAACGTGCCCATGTAGATTACGCGCTCGAGCTGATCGATGCCGGCAAGCGACATCAGCGGCGCGCCGTCATAGCGGAACTCGCTGTCGTAATCATCCTCCAGCACGAAAGCGCCGGCCTCTTTCGCCCAGTCGAGAAGCTCGAGCCGGCGCGGCATCGACATCTGCACGCCCAGCGGAAACTGATGCGACGGCGTGACATAGGCCGCACGAGCCCTGGGTGCCACCGTCCGCCCCTTGGCGACGCGCAGGCCGTGCTCGTCGACCGGCACGGAGACGGCGCGATAGCCGCAATGGAGCATCGCCGCGCGAGCGGTGGGGTATCCGGGATCCTCGCACCAGATCTGGTCGTTGGTTTTGAGGATCGCGCCGAGCACGATGCGTAAGCCGTGCAGCGTGCCTGACGTCAGCATGATCTGGTCGGGATCGCAGCGCAGGCCGCGCGCGGCGAGCAGATGATCGGCAACCGCGACGCGCAGCTCGCGGCTGCCGCGCGGATCACCATAGTGCAGATGTTCGCTGCCGAAGGCGCGCATGCGTCGGCCGATGAAGCCGCGGAAGCGCGCCAGCGACCGTTCGTCGATATGGGTGCAGCCGAGCGCCAGCGTGCCCTGCCGCGGGGCCTCGACTGTGATCTTCACCCTGCGCGCATCGCTCGCGCGCGAGGGAATTTTCGCGGCGACGAACGTCCCCGAGCCGACGGTCGCTTCTGCAAATCCATCGGCGATCAGCCGCTCATAGGCCGTGACAACGGCGTTGCGCCGAAAGCCGGTCTGCTTCGCCAGCGTCCGCGATGGCGGCAGCGGCTCGCCAGGCCTGACCAGGCCTTCCACGATCGCGTGGCACAGTGCCTGGTAGAGGCGGTGCGCGGAGGAGGCGCTCGCCGTGATGTGCGCTCCCGCGAAATCGAGTGGCAGCTCGGTCTTGCGCGGCGGGGCTTTCGAAGACTGTTTGAAATTGGTCGGAATTTTTCGCATGGAATTGGAACTATCGCAGACCAAACCCTTCGCTACAACCCTCGTTGAGATCCGCCAATCCCAACTGGAGCAGCCCGTGTCAGAAGGTCAGACGTCCGCGTCCTATCCGATCTCCCAGCGCAACCGGGTGAAACGCCTGCATGAGCGCGGCGCCTACGATCACGCCACCGTCCACCGCATCCTCGACTCCTCGATGCTGTGCTACGTCTCCTATGTGATCGATGGCCAGCCCTATTGCACGCCGACCTTCTTCTGGCGGGAAGGGACCAAGCTCTATTGGCACGGCTCCAGCGCGAGCCGAATGCTGCGCAACCAGTCGGACGGCCAGAGAGTCTGCCTGACCGTTGCACATCTCGACAGCCTGGTGCTGGCGCGCTGCGGCTTCAACCACTCGGCGGACTATCGCGCCGTGATGGCCTTCGGCACCGCGCACCTCGTTACCGATCCCGACGAGAAACAGCGGGCGCTGGTCGCCATGGTCGATCGGCTTTATCCCGGGCGCACTGCGGGTTTGCGTCCGGCGACCACGCAGGAGATCAAGGCGACAGCGTTCATCGCAATGCAGATCGAGGAGGCGTCGGCCAAGATTCGCAGCAAGGGGTTTGGCGACGACGAGGAAGACTACGCACGGCCGATCTATGCGGAGCGCATTCCCATTCGAACTGTGCTTGGCGCCCCCGAGCCTTGCAAGCGCCTGCTCGACGGCGTCACGCGGCCAGCGATGCTGAATGGCTATTCGGAAGGCCGGCTGCTCGAAGATGCATTGCTGGATGCCTATTTTCAGGAGTACCCGGAGGGCTGAAATCGGCTAGCTTCGCGGCGCTCTTTGAAAGCGGATTGGAGTTGCCAGCATGAATGCCGAAACGCAGCGGAGGATTCTCGACGCCGTCGATGCCGGCTTCGAGGCCCAGCTTGCGACCACGCGCGACTTCGTCGCGATCCCCTCGACCCGCGGCGCTGAGGGCCCCTGTCAGGACATGATGGGCGACCTCCTGCGCGCGCGCGGCTACGAGGTCGACGACTGGCATATCAATGTCGACGAGCTCAAGGATCTGCGCGGCTTCGGTCCGATCGAGCACGATTTCTCCAAGGCGCGTACGGTGGTCGGCACCTACCGCCCGCAAACGAGCGGCGGCAAATCGTTGATCCTGCAAGGCCATTGCGATGTCGTGCCGGCGGGGCCGCTGGAGCTCTGGGACACCCCGCCATTCTCGCCCGCCATCAAGGACGGCAAAATGTATGGCCGCGGTGCCTGCGACATGAAGTCCGGCACCATCGGCGCGCTCTACGCGCTCGATGCGATCAGGGCCGCGGGCTTCAAGCCGACGGCGCGGATCCATTTCCAGTCCGTGATCGAGGAGGAGAGCACCGGCGTCGGCGCGCTCTCGACGCTCCAGCGCGGCTATCGCGCCGATGCCTGCTTCATTCCGGAGCCGACCGGCGGCAAGATGGTGCGCTCGCAGGTCGGCGTGATCTGGTTCCGCCTGCGGGTGAAGGGCCATCCGACCCATGTCGCGTTTGCCGGCTCCGGCGCCAATGCGATCATGGCCGCCTATCATCTGATCCAGGCGCTGCAAAACCTCGAGATCGAATGGAACGAGCGCGCGAAGAGCGATCGCCATTTCAAGACGCTCAACCATCCCATCAACTTCAACCCCGGCATCATCAAGGGCGGCGACTGGGCCTCCAGCGTGCCGGCCTGGTGCGACGTCGATTGCCGCATCGCAGTACTGCCGGGCTGGTCGATCGCCGATCATCAGAAGGAGATACTTGCTTGTGTCGCGGCTGCGGCGCGCAACCACCGCTTCCTCGCCAACAATCCGCCGGAGGTGGAATGGTCCGGCTTCCTGTCGGAAGGTTATGAGCTGACCAACGCGGCTGGGCCTGAAGCCGCCTTCGGCAGAGCGTTCAACGCCGTCTATGGTGGCACGGTCGAAGATCTCGTCTTCACCGCGCTCACCGATACCCGCTTCTACGGCCTCAACCACGGCATCCCCAGCCTCTGCTTCGGATCCTCCGGCGGCGAGATTCATGGCTTCAACGAATATGTCGATCTGGAGTCGCTGAAGAAGTCGACCAAGGCGATGGCGCTGTTCATTGCGGAATGGTGCGGGGTGGAGAAGGGGTAGCGTTCTCTCTCCGCGTCATTGCGAGCTTCGTAGGGTGGTCAAAGGCGCCCTTGCGCCGTGCCCACCACCTTTCCAGGATTGCGGCCCAAGTGGTCAGCACGCTTCCGCCTTCGCTCTTCGAGCTACGGCGGACAAGTCGCTTTGCCCACCCAACAGGCGCAACCAATTGCTTTAAGCTTAAAGTAAAGACTAGGACCGGCGCCCTGCCGGTGGCACACTGGCAACCTGTCGCCGGCGAATCCTCTGGGAGTAACAATGCGCGATTGGGATGATGCTTATGCCAACTCGGCCCACGTGCCGGGGTCCGACAAGCTGCCCGCGCTGTGGGCCGAGCGCGCCGCGGCGTATCGCGCGGAACTGAAGGCATTTCGCCCCGACATCGCCTATGGCTCCGGCGAACGCCAGCGCCTCGACCTGATCCTGCCGGGTGGCGACACAAAAGGCCTCGTCGTCTTCGTCCATGGCGGCTACTGGATGCGGTTCGACAAATCATCATGGACCGATCTTGCCGAAGGCGCGCGACACCACGGCTGGGCCGTGGCGCTGCCGAGCTACACGCTGACGCCGGCCGCGCGGATCTCCGACATCACAGCCGAGATTACGGCTGCCATCGCCACCGCGGCCGCGCTCGTGTCCGGACCGATCCGGCTCGCCGGGCATTCGGCGGGCGGCCATCTCGTCACCCGCATGCTATGCGACGATAGCCGACTCGAGCCCGCGGTCTATAACCGCATCGCAGCGACGCTGTCGATCAGCGGGCTGCACGATCTGCGTCCGCTGCTGAAGACCAAAATGAACCTCACGCTTGGCATGTCGATCGAGGAGGCAACGCTCGAAAGCGCAGCGCTGCATATGCCGCGCGGGCACGCGCCGCTCACCGCATGGGCCGGGGGCGCAGAGCGTCCCGAATTCATCCGTCAGGCCGAACTGATGGCCAACGTTTGGACCGGTTTTGACGTGCCGACGCGTCTCGTGATCGAGCCCAGCTACAACCATTTCACCGTCGTCGACGGGCTCAAAGACCCCTCGTCAAAAATCACTGCGAGCCTGGTTGGCCTGGAGTGATGGAGATCGATCGGAGAGCGGATGTCATGACCAGCAACGACTACGATCCCACCGCCGAAGGCGCCGAGACCGATTTCGCCCGGCGCATGTCCTACGGCGACTATCTTCAGCTCGATGCGATTCTCGGCGCGCAGCATCCCCTCTCGGATGCGCATGACGAGATGCTCTTCATCATTCAGCACCAGACCTCCGAGCTCTGGATGCGTCTTGCCATTCATGAGCTCAGCGCCGCGCGACGCGCCATCGCGCGTGACGAGGTCTCGCCGGCAATGAAGATGCTGGCGCGTGTCTCGCGCATCTTCGAGCAGCTCAACAACGCCTGGGATGTGCTGCGCACGATGACGCCGAGCGAGTACACGCACTTCCGCTCCAGGCTAGGGCAATCCTCGGGCTTCCAGTCGAGCCAGTACCGCCTGATCGAATATCTCCTCGGCAACCGCAATCACGCGATGCTCAAGCCCCATGCGCATGACGCCGAGGTCACGCGGCTTTTGGAGGGGGAGCTGGCGACGCCGAGCCTCTACGACGAGGTGCTGCGCCTCGCCGATCGCAAGGGGCTCGCGATGCCGCCTGCCGTCCTGGCGCGTGACGTCCGCGAGACGCACAGCCTCAACGAGGGCGTGCTGGAGGCGTGGCGGCGGGTCTACGAGGCGCCGGAGACGCATTGGATGCTCTACGAGCTCGCCGAAAAACTCGTCGACTTCGAGGATTATTTCCGCCGCTGGCGCTTTAATCACGTAACGACCGTCGAGCGTGTCATCGGGTTCAAGCGCGGCACCGGCGGCACCGGTGGCGTCAGTTATCTCAAGCGCATGCTGGAGGTCGAGCTGTTTCCCGAACTCTGGCGCGTGCGTACCATTCTTTGAGCAAGCCATGACCAAGACCCGACTTCGCGTCTATGACGACACCAGGGCGCTCTTTCATCTGCCCGAGGGCGTGATCTATCTCGACGGCAATTCGCTCGGCGCGCTGCCGCTCGGCGTTGCCGAAAAGGTCGACCGCGTGATCCGCCGGGAATGGGGCAATGAGCTCATTCGCGCCTGGAATACGGCGGGCTGGTATGTGCAGCCGCGCAATGTGGGTAATCGCATCGCTCGGCTGATCGGCGCGGAGGCGGGCTCGGTGATGATGGGCGATACGCTCTCGCTCAAGGCCTACCAGGCGCTCGCCGCTGCGCTCGACATGAACCCTGAGCGCAAGATCGTGCTCTCCGACACCGGCAATTTCCCGACCGATCTCTACATGGCCGAAGGCCTGATCGCGACGCTTGGGCGAGGGCACCAGTTGCGCCTCGTGGCGCCGGAGGCGGTCGAGGCTGCGCTGTCCGAGGAGATTGCGGTGCTCTACCTCACCGAGGTCGACTACCGCACCGGTCGCCGCCATGACATGGCGAAGCTCACTGCAAAAGCGCATGCGCTTGAAATCGTGACCGTCTGGGACCTCGCGCATTCGGCCGGCGCGCTGCCGGTCGATCTCGCGGCTACGGCTGCCGACTTCGCTGCGGGGTGCACCTACAAATATCTCAACGGGGGCCCTGGCGCGCCGGCTTTCCTCTATGTCGCGCCGCGCCACGCCGATCAGGCACGTGCCGCGCTCTCGGGCTGGATGGGCCACGCAAAGCCGTTTGCCTTTGATCTCGGCTATGCGCCCGCGGGCGGCGTGGAACGCATGCGCGTCGGCACGCCGCCGGTGCTCGCGATGGCCGCGCTGGAGGCTTCGCTCGACATCTGGGACCGCGTCGATCTTGGGGAAGTCCGAGCCCGCTCGCTGGCGCTCGGCGATCTCCTGATCGCGGAGGTCGAGCGCCGCTGCCCGCAACTCAGGCTGGTCACGCCGCGCGCGCACGAGATGCGCGGCTCGCAGGTCTCCTTCGCCTTCGACGGTGGCTATGCCGCGATGCAGGCGTTGATCGCCCGCGGTGTCATCGGCGACTTCCGCGCCCCGGACATCATGCGCTTCGGCCTCACGCCGCTGTATATCGGGGAGGACGAGATGATGAGGGCAGCCGAGATCATCGAGGAGGTGATCGTTGGCGAAGTATGGAGGCGACCGGAATATCAGGTCGTGAATGCGGTGACGTGAGAGGTAGGCTATCTTCCCAAGCTCAACCGTCATTGCCCGCGAAAGCGGGCGATCCAGTATTCCAGAGGCGGTGACGGGATGCGGAGAAGACGCAGCGTACTGGATGCCCCGCCGGAGCCTGTCATCGGGCTCGCCGAAGACGAGACCCGGTGGCGGGGCATGACGGCGGTAATGCTTCAACCGGCCTTGCGCGGCTTGGCGCGCGCTGCCGCCGGCGCTTTCTTCTTCGCCTTGCCCTGATTGTATTCGATCGCTGCGCGCACGAGCTGCTTCAGCGCCCGCGTGTTGATCTTGTCACCCTCCAGGAAGTCGATCGCGCGGCGCTCATTGCCTTCGAGGCCGGCGTTGAAGAGTTTTTCGGGATCGGCGAGACGTGCTCCGTACATGAAGGTCAGCTTCACCTTGCCCTTGTGGGCATTGGCGACCGCGATGATGCCGTCACGCTCCCACACAGGGCTGCCCATCCATTTCCATTCCTCGATGATCTCGCTGTCGGCATCGAGGATGGTCTGGCGCAGGCCCGCAAACGTCTTGCCGCGCCAGTCGGTGATCCCGGCGATCAGTTGGTCGATCTTTTCCGATGGAGTCATTTGAGTTCCTGTGCTCCGAAATCTGGTCCCGTTCTACGCCAGGCAAGCGATCGCCATCAGCCGCTGCGCCATTTGGTGGCATAGGGCAGGGCGAACAGATAGAGGCCGGAGAGCAGAAGCAGGATGAGCGGGAACAGTGCCAGGAGGCCGATCCAGATCGCCTGCTTCTCCAGTCCCATGGCGAGGACATTGATGAGGACAGCCACCGTGAAGCCAAGCGACAGCCAGCGGTGAACCTGCCGAATCCACATGTTCCAGTTCAATGAGACCTCCTGTCCTACAACGCGGCGTCAGTCTGCTTGCGGCAGAACCTGCTCGAGCTTTTCCAAAAACCGCTTCCATCCGGCATGTGCGCCGCCATAGGCCTGCTTCTGGTCCGGACGGAATCCCACCTGCTCGACGCGGAGCAGAGTTCCGCCGCGCATCGGAGTGAGAGTGAAGGTCACCACGCTCTCCAGATTGTAGGCTGCGTCCTGATGCGCAAAATTCCAGGTGTAGGCGAGCGTCTTGTTCGGCTCGATTGTGAGGACCTCGCAGTCGAGCACGCCGCCCCACTCGCCGGTGAGGTGAAAACGATGGCCCACCGCCGGCACAAAATCGTTCTTCATCAGCCACTCCGAGATCAGATGCGGCTGCGTCAGCGCGCGCCAGAGCTTCTCGGGCGGATGTGCGAACTCGCGCTCGACGACGACGGAACGGGTCTCGGTCTTGCTCATTGGTCCATCCTCTTCAGGAGATCTTCGAGGTCGTCGAACCGGCTTTGCCAGAAGCCGGTCATCTTGCTGGTCCAATCGATCAGCGGGGCGAGCGCGCGAAGCTGCGCGCTGTAATGGGTCTGGCGGCCCTCGTGGCGGTCGCGCACGAGGCCGGCCTGTTTCAATGCCATCAGATGCTTCGACACCGCCGGTTGCGACACACCGGCCCGCGCGGTCAAGGCGCCAACGGTCTGCTCGCCATGACGGCACAGCCGTTCGAAGATAGCCCGCCGGGTCGGATCGGCAAGGGTTCGGAACAGCACATCGTAGGTGGTGGTCATGTCAGAGTTATAACTCGTTGGTTATGGATCGACGTATAACTGGTTGGTTATGAATTTGTCAAGTGTGGGACGCGCCCGACGTCGCTCACGCGCCGCGAAGGAACAGGTCCTTTTTTGAATCAATTGAAGCCAGACGCGACAGCTCCGGTCGCACCTCCGCTCGGGCCGGATGGCTGGCCTGCACGTTTCCGCATGGGTTGTAAGTTGACTCGCTCTGCACGCCGGCGCTGAGTTAGGCCCAAGGCATCGCTGCCGAGGGACGAGCAGACGTGCCGGCAGGAGGGCGGAAATGTCTGACGTGCGCAAGCCTGGTGGCATCTTCATTGTCTTTGTTTGGCTCGTCGCAATTGGCGTGAGCCTTGTTGCTTCATCGCTTGCACGGGCCCAGCAAGGGCCCGCGATCTTGTTCCAGAACGTCCGCATCTTCGACGGCAAGAATGGCGCGCTCTCCGCGTCGTCCAATGTGCTCATCCGCAATGGCAAGATCGAGAAGATCTCGGCCGCGCCGCTCACCGCGGACGCGCAGGCGATCGATGGCGGCAATCGCGTGCTGATGCCGGGCCTGATCGACGCGCATTGGCACGCGATGCTGGTGCGCCCGACGCCGGCGGCTGCGATTGCGGGCGACGTCGGCTATCTGAATTTGCAGGCGGCCGCGGAAGCCACAGCTACGCTCATGCGCGGCTTTACGACCGTGCGCGACATGGGCGGGCCGAGCTTCGGGCTCAAGCGCGCCATCGACGAGGATCTCGTCGCAGGTCCGCGCATCTATCCCTCCGGCGCGATGATCACCATCACCGGCGGTCATGGCGACTTCCGGCAATTGTCCGACCTGCCGCGCACCATCGGCGGCATGCTGAGCCGCATGGAGCTGATCGGCGGCAGCATGGTCGCCGACAGTCCGGACGAAGTTCGCGTGCGCGCCCGCGAGCAGCTCATGCAGGGCGCCTCGCAGGTCAAGCTCACGGCGGGCGGCGGCGTGGCCTCGCCGTTCAGTCCGCTCGACGTCTCGACCTTTACCGAGCCCGAGTTGCGCGCCGCAGTCGAAGCGGCCGAGAACTGGGGCACCTATGTCGCCGTACACGCCTACACGCCGGTGGCGATCCAGCGCTCGATCGCGGCAGGCGTCAGATGCATCGAGCACGGCCACCTCATGGACGAGGCCTCGGCACGCCTGATGGCCGAGAAGGGCATCTGGCTGAGCACGCAGCCGTTCCTCGATCTCGCCGGCGCCGCCGCGCTGGGGCCCTCGGAGCAGGACAAGATGCGCCAGGTGGTAACCGGTACGGAGAGGGTCTATACGCTGGCGAAGAAGTACAAGATCAAGACCGCCTTCGGCACCGACGTCCTGTTCTCCAAGGCGCTAGCCGAAGGGCAGGGCGCGATGCTCGCCGATCTCGCCCGCTGGTACACGCCCGCCGAAGCGCTGGCGATGGCGACCTCGACGAATGGCGAGCTGTTGAGCCTGTCCGGCCCACGCAATCCCTATCCCGGCAAGCTGGGCGTGGTCGAGGAGGGCGCTTTGGCAGACCTGCTGCTGGTCGACGGCAATCCGATCGAGAACATCAAGCTGGTCGCAGACCCCGCGAAGAATTTCGTCGTCATCATGAAAGGCGGGAAAATCTACAAGAATGTGCTGGCGGGCGATAAGAGGTAAGAGGATCGGTACTCTGTCGTCAGTCGTTACAGGCAAATGGCGCCTCAATCTCTGCGTCATCGCCCGCGAAAAGCGAAAGCGGGTGATCCAGTATTCCAGTGGCCGTCGTGGGATATGGAGAAGCCGCGGCGTACTGGGTCGCCCGGTCAAGCCGGGCGACGACATCGAGAGTATGGTGCGCGCACGCGCCCACACTTCGTCATTGCGAGCGCAGCGAAGATTCCATGGGGAGTGGATAGCGACCGGGTCTGAGGCCAGACTGAGGTTGC